>NZ_LFVW01000214.1:0-17399 GCF_001182915.1 Kitasatospora sp. MY 5-36 | reverse complement strand
CCCACCACCTGCACCGCCACCGCCACTCCGACCTTCGGGGACGCCGCCCCGGCCGACGATGACCACGAGGCGCATGCCCGGGGTCACCGGCACGGCGGTGCAGGCCAGGGCCGCTCCGCCGCCCCCGCCGCCGGCCCCTCCGGCGCCGCCGCCGCCCGTGGCGCTACCGAGGAAGGTCCAGTTACCGCCTCCTCCTCCGCCCCACCACGCCTCCGCCACCGGGCGCGCCCCCGCCCCCCGGGCCGAGCGCGTACAGGTTCAGCGAGGTGACGCCCTCGGTCACCTTGAAGAGGTAGATGTCGGCCTTGCCGTACGCCTGCTGGCCGTGGGGCTGGTCGGCCAGGGCGGGGAGCCCGCCGTCCTCGGGACGCGGGGTGGGCGGGAGCCGCCGCCGCGAGCTGGCAGCACAACGCCATGGGCACCCCGAGCAGCACGCCCGGCTGCCCGAGCGGAAGCACCCGGCGCGCACGGTGCGCACGGGAGCGCCGTACCGGAGGCACGACGGACGACGACGAAGCGGACCCACGGACAGGCCCGCACGATCTACGGAGTCTCATGCTCCCCTTGCGCCCGGACCTCCGGGGCCGGTACCCGCCGATCGCCCCTGGCGGTGCATTAGAGGAGGCAGAGCGCGGGCGTGCGAACGAGGCCGCACGCCCGGGGTTTCCCAGGGGGACGTGGAGCATGCCGCCCCGGCACGGAAGTCGTGTGCTCCGGGTCGGCTGGAGCCGCCGGCGCACACTCCCGTGTAACCCGTCGGTGGGCGGGCTGGAGGCCACTCTGTACCCTGGCAGCCCGCTACGGCGTTGCAACCGGCTCTACGAACGCCCGGCATCCAGTTCCGGGCGCACCGGCCGATCGTGCCCGCCGTCAAGAGGCACGCCTGCCGGGACGGCGGCGCTGCCCGGGCCGGCGCGGCCGGGCACTGTTCCGGCCACCCCCCTTCGGACGCGGCTTCGGGGCACGGGCGAACCGAGCCCTCGACCGCTTCAACTCGGCCACCCGACGCGACGATCGCCGGGTACGGCGCGGACGCCGTACGGACGGCTCCACCGTTGTACCGGGCGGCAGATCCGCCCGCCGCCTGGCGCGGCCCTTGATGAATTGAAGGGACCACTCCAACACGATGCTCAGGACTACTCCCGCGACCTTGACCGTAGCTTCGTCCTGCCACAGCAACTCGATGAACTGCACTTCTATCCTCCAGTGATTCGACAAGCTGGAGGGGTGTAGATCACGCGGCCGAGCCGACACCCAGCCTGTGGGCGCCCACCCCGGAACGACCGGCCGCGTCGGCCCTCCCGGGAGCCCGGGGAACCAGAGGCACCCGGAGCCGGGCGACTCCACAGGCGATGGCCAGCGGCTCCGGCGCACCCTCGGTCCCCGACCTCAGGACGCACGCGGCAGCTGGCGGAGGATCTATTCGGGCTTCCAGCCGCCGCCGGCGGGCGCACAGCGGGGTGAGGGGTTGCGGTCCCTGAACGCGCCGCTCGCGGTGCCAACCCGGACGCATCGCTGCGGATGGCGCTACGCGGGCAACCGCAGCGCCCGGCACGACGGCCGCCAGCAGCGCGTCGAGGAGTACGAGAACGGATTCCGAGACGTTCACCTGGTCATCCCCCCACGGAACAGAGGCCTTGGCGACAAGCCGCGCGTAGTGCTGGGGTCTATGCGCTCAAGGCAGCACCAGTATTGGTTGGTCCTTCATGGATCGGCCCAAGGCTTGCTGGCCGCTGGGCTTGGCTGCTGCATCCGACAGTTGATAAAGCCGCAGGTGAGAGGCTAAATGTCGGATGATGAGTGTGGTTTGGGAGCAGTCCGGCCCGGGGCTGATATCACCCGATCGTGGGACGCCTCTCTTGATAGATGAGCCCTCGCGATGCCGGTGAGCTCATCGACGAACTAGATAACCCGCTCCGAGGAAATCAACCTGCAAGCAAGGTCGGGAGCAGCGGCACCCGGAGTGGACTGGCACCGCTCATGGGTGATTACGTCGACCCTGAGCGTTGGTCGCGGAGCTGTCGGGACTGGTTCGGATGAGCGTGTTGGCCAGCGGCGGTGTCCGCCCGAGGGCTTCACCGCCGCCAGCCTCTCGACCAACTCTATGGCGCGCTCATTGCAAGCCCTCCAGGGCTGATGAGAACGAACCTGACCAGCGCCACGACGGCACCGTACGAGTGTCGGCCCGCCAAGGCTAGCGGCCTTTGTTGGAGCCCACCAACGTCGTGTCCTGCGAGGCTGATCGCCGCCCCGGTGGGGAGAGCCCCGTGAGCCCGCTCGCCCCGTTGCGAACCCTCCAGGACCTATCTCTACAACCCCGATGGCCCACTTCGGCCTTGTGGTCATCGGGTTGTGAACTATCCAGGGCTGATCACCGCCGGCTCTGGAGGCGGAGCCCGGCGAGTACAACATGACAATGCGAGCCCTCCAGGGCTGGTTACGACCTCCTGATCGTCGTCGTGCTCGCCTGACGCTGCTGGTTGCAAGCCCTCCGGGGCTGGTTACGACTAGGAGACGGTGCCCCGCAGCGAGGACGGGTCGACGTTGCAAGCCCTCCAGGGCTGGTTACGACGCCCTCCCGCCGTCAGCACGCCCACGTGCAGGCCGCGTTGCAAGCCCTCCAGGGCTGGTTACGACGCGGTCACGTGCTGCTCCGCCCGGGGCAGGTGCTTCCGGTTGCAAGCCCTCCAGGGCTGGTTACGACTCCCCGGACTCCCCCTTCTCCCTGCCAGGAGGCCCGTTGCAAGCCCTCCAGGGCTGGTTGCGACCGGTGGTCGCGGTCTGCGTGTAGGTGAGGTACAGGCGTTGCAAGCCCTCCAGGGCTGGTTGCGACCCGAGGGTAAAGCACCAGGTCCAGCGGCGCGTGCGGATTGCGTTCGGCGATGTTGTTGCGGCGACTCGGCGGTAGTGCATCGTGGCAGGTCAGGGCGTTTTGGGTCTGCTGCCTCTGCGGGTGGACGCTGTTCCCGTCGCGGGGCTGGTGGCGGTGACGCCGGGGCCTCTAGCACATATGGCTGGCTATTGCTCCAAATCGTGAGGAATGCGGTGTCGATCGTTCACGCCCGACTAGCTTGCGGCGTGTTCGGGTTGCGGCACGCGGGTCGGGAGAGTCTGGTGCGGGTGAGGGTCGATGTGACGCCGGATGCGTCGAGTGTGCGGTGGGAGGACGTGCACGGGGCGGCGCGGGGTGTGGTGTACGGGTTGCTCAGTGGGCAGGACGAGGCCCTGGCGCAGGCCCTGCACGACGGCGGGTGGCGGGGGAAGCCGCTGAAGCCGGTGGGGGTGGCCGGGCCGCTGTTTCTGGGGGCGCCGCGGAAGAGGGGCGTGTACTCGACGTCGCGGGACGGTTCGGTGTGGTTCGGGTCGCCGGTGCCGGAGATCGCGTCCGTGCTGGTGCGCGCGCTGGCCGGGGCCGATGAACTGGTGTGGGGCGCAACGCGGTTGCGGGTGCGCGGAGTCGCGGTGGACATGGATGCGCTGCTGCCGCCGGGGGAGGGGTCGGTGGAACTGGAGACGATGACGCCGGTCGTGCTCAAGCACGAGAGCTGGAACCTGCTCCCGGGCGACGAGCACTACCTGGACCGCCTCCAGCACAACCTGGCGCACAAGGCGGACGTGTTGGGCCTGCCGGCCCCGCACGGTCTGCGGGTGCTGGAGGCGGGCCCCCGGCGGCGGTTCACGGTGCGTGGGGCGCCGAGGGTCGGGGCGCGGGTGCGGGTGGCGATGGAGGCTGACGGCCGGTTCGTGAACGCGATCCGTTCCTGGGGGCTGGGCTTGGACACGATCCAGGGCTTCGGGTGGGTACGGTGACGGCCCTCGTCGCGTCCGGTCATCCCTTGCAGCGGGCGGGTGCCTGGGCCGTGGCCGTCATCGCCGAGCGCGACGGCCCGGGCCGGGTGAGCGCCGCAGACCTCGACGCCATGGCGTCCACCCTGGTGGCGGACGTGCTGGCGGCCGCGACGGCACCCAAGGACAGCGGCGGCCGCTACGACTGGTGGAAGGTCCTGTTCGCGCTGTACCCGAACTCGAAGGCCACGCACAGCAAGCGGCCCTCCGACCCGAACGTGCTGAGGCCGGACATCGAAAGGCTCTTCGCCCCGGACGCCCCGCAGGCCGGGCCGGTGCGGCCGTGCACGTTCTGCGGCGCCGGTACGGTGGTGGTCTGGGCGAAGTCGAACCTCCCCCTGTTCGACACCAGCAAGGCCCTGAACACCCTGCCGCCCGGCGTCCCCGGCTGGCCGGTCTGCCGGGGGTGCCGGATCGCGATGTGGGCGCTGCCCTATGGTGCCTGGGTGACGGCCGGCTCGGCCACCGTCCTGTCCTGCCAGGAACCGGGCGCCGAGCGGGAGTTCGCCCGCCGTAACGTACGGCGTGCCCGTCGCGTCATGCAGGCCGGTTTCGCCGGGATGCCCGCCGGGGCCAGGCCCGAGCTGGTCGTCCTCACCGGGCTGCGGGACGCCACCGACGGCCTGTGCGCGACCACCTTGTGGAGCTTCAAGAACGACAACCAGGAGCCCTGGCTGCGCGTCACCCGCACCCGGCGCGCCGTCCCGGCCTTCCTCGCCACCGTCGACGGCAACGCACCGCTGCGCCGTGGCTGGCACCTGCTGCGTCGTGCCCTGGCTCGGCCGGACGCCGGGAGGAGCGGCGCGAGCGAGGCGGCGCGGCTGCTGTTCGAGGCGGAGGACGGACGGAGTCGCCCGCTGCTCGGGCAGGTGCACCGCCTCCTCGCGGATCCCGACGGCGCGTGGAGCGTCGACGACCGCGAGGCCCTGGTCCGGCTTGCCTTCACCTACGCCGAGGAGGTCTTCGGAATGGAAACGGATCTTGAACCGGTGGCGACGCTGATCGCCGACTGGATCGCCCAGGACGGCTCGCGCGGGCGCCTGGCCGAGTACCGCAGGGCCGCGCTCAACGACTACCAGCTCGGCGCGCTCATGGTGAAGGCCTACATGCGTCTGCAACTGGTCGGGAACAAGACGCCGTTGGCGGGCCCCGAGCTGTGGAAGCCGCTGATCGGGCGCCAGCCGCGCGCCTGGGAGCAGCGGATGCTCCTGTTCGCGCTGGTGTCGGTGATGCTCCAGCGCCGAGGGGTCGCGATCAGCGGCAAGGAGCCCGACCCGCAGCAGGAACGCGAGATCGAGGAGCTGGCGGAGCAACCGGCGTTCGGCGTGGACGCCGAGGACGAGTACGACGCATACGAGATGGAGCAGGCGTAAATGGCTTACCTGGCAGGGATGATGGTGCTCGCCGTGAAGGCCGGGGCACCCAACAACGGGCGGAGCGAGGAGACCGTGTCCCGCGTCAAGTTCGCGCGGATCAGGGGCCGCAAGTACCCGTACGTGTCCGCGCAGGCGGCGCGCCGCTGGATCCGGGAGACCATGGTCGAGCGCGGCTCGGTACCGTCCCCCGTCACCCGGGTCGGCAAGGCGCAGGGTAAGGCGCAGAAGGCCAACACCCAGGCGGATCCCGTTCGTTACCCGGACGACGACCTGTTCGGCTACATGCGGGCGGGTGCGAGGAAGGACGACGCGGCGACCACCCTGCGCGACAGCCCGTTCATGCTCGGCACCCTGATGTCCGTCGAACCCGCCTACCCGACCGAGGACTTCGGCGTCATGTCCCGGAGGGTGAACGAACCCGTCCTGCACGGCCACGAGTTCTACACCGCCGACCTCGCCGCGCCCTTCCTGCTCGACCTTCCGAGGATCGGCACGTTCACGCTGCCCGGGGCGGACGGGGTGGGCCGGCCCAACTACCTCACCCAGGGGCAGGCGCTCCAGGTGGCGGAGGCCGCCGCGCTCGGCGCCACCACCGGCCCGTTCCGCGACCAGCCGGCTGTCCGGCTGCCGCTGGAGGAGCGGCGCCGCCGGGCCGCGCTGCTGCCCGAGGCGATCGCGCACCTGAGCGGCGGGGCGAAGCAGGCCCTGCACTACGGCGACCGGGTGCCCGCGCTGATCGTCCTGGTCCCCTTCAAGGGCGGCATCAACCCGCTGGGCCACGTGATCGACAGCGACCCCGACACGGGGGTGCGGGTGCGCGGGGACGTCCTGGTCCAGGAGCTCGAAGCGTGGGCGGGGGAGTGGGAGGGGCCGGTACGGATCGGTTGGCGGCCCGGCTTCCGCGACCAGGCGCGCGAGGACTTCGAGAAGCAGTGCGAGCGGCAGCTGGCCGAGGGCACCATCGTCGTCGACCACCCCCGGACTGTTCTGCTCAAGCTGGCGGAGGAACTGCGCGCGGGCGAGCTGGACGGCTGGTTCGACGACCCGGAGCCGCGATGACCCCGGCGCCACCGGGCGGGCCGGTACGGGCCCTGCGTGCGACGTTCCACGCGCCCGTGGCCTCCTTCCGGGACCCGCTGTTCCCCGGTGTCACCCGCGTTCTCCCGGTGCCGCCGCCGTCCACCGTCCGCGGGCTGCTGGCGGCCGCCACCGGCGCGTACGCCGAACCCTTCGTCCTCGGCATGGCGGCCTGGTCGGAAGGCCACGGTACCGACACCGAGACCTACCATCCGATCGCCGCCGACGGCAGCAACCCGTCCGCCGGCGGCCGCATCCGGGCCGGAAAGGGCGGTACGACGGCCAAGGACCGGCCCTTCCTCGCCGACGTCCACCTGACCCTGTGGCTGCCCGGACCGGGAGCGGACGGCGACCGGTTCGCCCGGGCGCTGCGTCGGCCTCGTCACGCCCTGCGCCTGGGCCGCTCCCAGGACCTCGTCCACCTCACCGGACTGGCCCACGTCGTCCTCGAACCCGCCGAGCGGGCGGTCGTCGGCCACGCCCTCGCCCCCGCCGACGGCCACGACGTGCCCTCCGCCCACGAGCACCGCCTCGCCGACACCGTCTCCGCCGACCGCCTCACCACCCGCTGGTCGCCGTACCTGTGGTGCGACGAACCCGCCGGGGCGGCACCGGTCCGCGGCGCCTACCGAGAAGCACCCACCAGTAACGAGGACACCCAAGCCGTATGGCTGCTGACCCCCTGACCCCACCCCTGACCCCACCCCTGGCCCCACCACGAAGGCGCGCCCTCACCGACCTGCGGGCCAAGTCGCTGCCCCGGGAATACCCCGAACGCCTCACCACCCACCTGCGCACCGTCCACGACGCGGTCGCCCAGCTGGAGGCGCGCATCGGGGCCGCCGGCATCATCGCCACCGAACCGCAGTTCTGGAGCCTCGTACGCGTCGCGGCGCTGCTGCACGACGCGGGCAAGATCGCCGAACTGTTCCAACGGCAGGTCGAACCCGGCGGCAAACCCTGGGGCGAGCGCCACGAGGTCCTCTCCCTCGCCTACGTCGACCTGCTGGCCCCGGTAGCGGGGTGGGGCAGCGAGGAGCGCCTGCTGATCGCCACGCTCGTCGCCGGCCACCACCGGCCGCTCCACGCGGCGTCCTCCCTCGGCGGCGGCAAGCCCGCCCTGTCCCGCCTCTACAACGAACGGACCCGCTGGGACGAGGCCTTCGGCCACGTGCCCGGCCCGGACGGCCGACGGCCGCAGGTCCCGCGCGGCCTGCACCAGGAACTCCTGGCCTGGCTGGCCGGCTCCCTCGGCACCGAACCCGCACCACCGGGGCCGAACGACCCGGTGCTCGCCGACCGGGCCCGCCTGCTCCTCCAGGACGTCCTCACCGCCTGGAGGCTCCCGGTGAAGGCCCACCAGGGCCTGCTCGCCGTCCTGGCCCAGGGCGCCCTCACCCTGGCCGACCACGCAGGCTCCGCCCACGTGGACCTCCAGACCCACATGCCGCTGCCCACCGACTACCTCGCGCGGCTCCCGTACCCGCCGCACCGGCACCAGCACGACGCCGGTACGACCGTGGGCCACCTCGTCCTCATCGCCCCCACGGGCAGCGGCAAGACGGAGGCCGGACTCGCCTGGGCAGCCCGGCAGTTGGCGACGATGGCGGGCATGCCCAGGGTCGTGTGGACCCTGCCCTACCGCGCCTCCCTCAACGCCGCCCGACGGCGCTTCCAGCACACCCTCCACCCGGCCGCGGGGGAGAAGCAGCCCGACATCGGCCTCCTCCACGGCGCCCTCGCCCGTACCCTCCTCACGGAGGCGTCGGAGGACGACTGCTGTAGCGGCCCCACCAAGGACGACGCCCGCAAAGCCCGCGCCCGTGCCAACGCCATGCGCCTGTTCACCCAACGCCTGCGCGTCGCCACGCCCCACCAACTCCTCGCCTCCGCCATCGCCGGGCCCACCCATTCCTCCGTCCTCCTCGAACAGGCCAACTCCCTGTTCGTCCTGGACGAACTCCACGCCTACGACCCCGAGACCTTCGGCCGGCTCTGCGCCGCGATGCGGCTGTGGGAACAACTCGGCAGCAGGATCGCCGTGTTGTCCGCGACTCTCGCCCCGCCGCTGCTGACCATCGTCGACGAGAGCCTGCACCAGCCCGTCACCTGCCACCGGGCCGAGCCCGGGACGGCGCCGGTGCGGCACCGACTGGTCGTCGACGAGCTCGCGCTGACGGACCCGGAGAGCATCGCGCGGCTGGAAGGGTGGATCGACGAGGGGCACAGCGTGCTGGCGGTCGTCAACAGGGTTGCCGCGGGGCAGGCCCTCTTCGCCGCCCTCGCCGACCACGCCCGCGAGCAGCACCCCGACGACCCGGACGCCGCGCTGCTCCTCCACTCGCGCTTCAAGAACAAGGACCGCGACGAGATCGAACGCCGACTCCTGAAACGCCACCGCGAGCGCCGGTCCGACGACGCGCCGCGTCGAGGCGGTCTGGTCGTGGCCACGCAGACGGTGGAGGTCTCGCTGCAACTCGACTTCGACCGGGGCGCGGTGGAGAACGCCCCTATCGAGGCCGTCGCCCAGCGCGCCGGACGCGTCAACCGTCGGGGCCTCCACCCGGACGGGGCGGTCGAGTTCCGTGTCCACCGGACGGACGGCCACCGCCCGTACGACCAGGGCGCGGTGGAGGCCGCCTGGTCGGCGCTCACCACCCTGGCGGTGGAAGGCGCCACCGACCTCAGCGAACAGGACATCGACCGCCTCCTCGCCCTCGCCTACGACACCGACTGGGGCCGCGAATGGGCAGGGCGGGCGCGGAAGGCCCGCGACGATTTCACCGCCGAGTTCCTCACCTTCGCCGACCCCTTCCACGACCGCACCGAGTACGCGAAGTCCCTCGGCGAACGCTTCGACACCGTGGAGGTGCTCCTGGAGGAGGACACCGAGGAGTACCGCCGACTCGCGGTCGGCAAGAAGGCGGACCCGCTCCTCGCCGCCGGGCTGCTCATCCCGCTGGGCTACGGGCAGTTGAAGACCTACAGCCACGCGTTCGACCGGTCGCTAGGCGTCCATCTCGTCAAGGGCGAGTACGACCCCGTCCTGGGCCTCCGCCCGCCCGCCGAAACGGAGACGATCCTGTGAAGCCCATCCCTGCGAGTCCACTCGGCGACGACCAGGGCCTCGGCGGCGTCCACATCAAGTACCTGCGCCACTGCCCGCGCCAACTCTGGCTCTACACGCGCGGTTACCGGCCCGAAGGCGGCAGCGACCTCGTCGCCTTCGGGGAGGTCGTGAGCGAGACCACGTTCACGCGACGGCGGGACGTCGACCTCGGCGAAGCCCGCATCGACTGGGTCACCGCCGGGGCCGTCATCCACGAGACCAAGTCCTCCCGCAGCCCATCGCCCGCCCACGACGCCCAAGTCCGGCACTACTGCCTGCTGTTGGAGCGCCGAGGCGTCAACGTGCGCGGCGGCACCGTCCACTACCCCCTCATCCGCCGCACCACCGATGTCCCCTGGAACGAAGAGGCGCGAGAAGCGGCCGAGACCGCCGAGGACGAGGCCCGCGCCGTCATCGCCTCGGCCGAACCCCCCGACCGCCGGACCCGTGCCGCCTGCCGCGGCTGCTCCTACCTCGACTACTGCTGGGGAGACTGATGCCCGCCGTCGGCCGTACCTACTGGCTCACCGGACCCTGCCGCATCCGCCGCGAGGACGACAGCATCCGCATCGAGCGTGCCGACGGCAGCCCCGTCCGCATCCCCATCACGGACATCCGCGACCTCGTCGCCTTCGAGCACGTCGACCTCAACACCTCCGTGATGTCCCTCCTCAGCCGCCACGGCGTCACCGTCCACATCCTCGACCACTACGGCAACTACGCCGGACACTTCGCGCCCGCCGAGGCCATGTCCTCCGCCACCGTCCTCCGCCGACAGGTCGAGATCACCGGCGACCCCGCGCAACGCCTCCCGGTCGCGCGCGGACTCCTCCTCGCCACCGCCGAGAACCTCCGCTGGGCCCTCGACACCGACCTCCTCGACCCGGCACTCGAAACCCTGCGCACCGCCCTGCCCGACTGCCACGACACCGACGAACTCATGGGCCAGGAAGGCAACTTCCGCCGCACCGCCTGGGCCGTCCTCGACACCCGCCTCCCCGCCTGGCTCCGCCTCAACGGACGCACCCGCCGACCACCCACCAACGCCGGCAACGCCTTCATCAGCTACCTCAACGCCCTCACCTACGCCCGCGTCCTCACCGCCCTGCGCAGCACCCCGCTCCACCCCGCCATCGGCTTCCTGCACAGCGACACCGACCGCCGCCGCAACACCCTCGCCCTCGACCTCGCCGAACCCTTCAAACCCCTGCTCGCCGAACGGCTACTGCGACGGGCCGCCGGCCAGAAGCACCTCAAACCCAGCGACTTCGAGACGGAAGTCGGCCGCGCCGCACTCAGCGCGGACGGCCGCAAGAAGATCGCCGCCCTGGTTCGGGAGGAACTCGCGACGACGGTGTACCACCGGACGCTGAAGCGGAAGGTCAGCTACGAGGAGCTCATCCACCTCGAAGCACTCAAGCTCGTCCGGCTGTGTCTGGAAGGCACGCCGTACAAGCCCTTCCGGCCCTGGTGGTAGCCGCCGATGTTCGTCATCCTGGTCTACGACACCGCAGCCGAACGCAACCCGAAAGTATTGAAAACCTGCCGCAAGTACCTCCACTGGACCCAGCGCAGCGTCTTCCACGGCGAACTCACCGCCGCCCAGTACCGCGCCCTCACCCACACCCTCAATAGCGTGATCGACCCCAGCTACGACAGCATCGTCACCTACACCGCCCGCTCCCCGGACATGATCGACAGAGCAACACTCGGCGCCACCCTCGGCGGGCCGGGCGAGATCCTGTGACCAGTGCCGCTGCAGTACCGGCCGGTCGCCGCGCTTCCGCTGCCTACGGCGACGCCCGTAGGTGCGCTGACCTTGGGCTTTACCCTCGGGTCGTGATCAGCCCTGGAGGGCTTGCAACCGACGCCCTCGATGCGCGGCTCGGGCACGGTCACCTGTCGTGATCAGCCCTGGAGGGCTTGCAACGACGGTCAGCTTACGGAGGCCGGCCGACGCGTCCATTGTCGTGATCAGCCCTGGAGGGCTTGCAACATGCCGCGCACGGCCACCTGGAGGTCGGCCACGTGTCGTGATCAGCCCTGGAGGGCTTGCAACGGACCGGGGTGTAGACGGGGGCGGAGGGCTGGGCCGGGTCGTGATCAGCCCTGGAGGGCTTGCAACACGGGGACCTGGAGTTGGTAGCGGGCGCGGTAGCCGGGTCGTGATCAGCCCTGGAGGGCTTGCAACGCGCGCTGGGGCAGGCCCTTGGCGAGTAGCCAGCGTCGTGATCAGCCCTGGAGGGCTTGCAACGTACGGACCAACTCCATGACGTGCACCACGCGGCCGTCGTGATCAGCCCTGGAGGGCTTGCAACGCGAGTCGGGCGAGGTCGGCCTCCCAGGCCGCCAGCGTCGTGATCAGCCCTGGAGGGCTTGCAACCCCGTGGTGCCCGGGGTGCCCCAGGCCAGTCCGGGTCGTGATCGGTCCTGGAGGGCTTGCAACATGCCGAGGGTCTTCAGCCCGACGGCCGCCTGCCGGGTCGTGAGCGGCCCTGGGCCCGTCACGGGCCCAGGGCCGCTCACCGCCGGTCAGATGCGGATGGCGGTGAGGACGTGGTAGTCGAGGAGGCCGTCGCGCCAGGCGGGGAGGAAGTGGCGGGTCCAGTGGGCGGCGGGGACGGCGTCGGTGAGGTAGCGGTCGAGGCCGGGCCAGACGTCGGCGCCGATGGATTCGGTGGTGATGTCGGTGAAGCCGGTGCGGGTGAGGGAGGTGGTGAAGTCGTCCAGGGGGTGGGCGATGTCGAGGCCGTCGGCGAAGCTGGCGAGGAGGATCTTGAGGCGTTCGGCGACGTCGGGGCCGGGGGCGGTGAAGAAGGTGGCGACGACGAGCCGGCCGCCGGGGCGCAGGACGCGGGCGGACTCGCGGGCGAAGCCGGTCAGTTCGCGGAAGTGCTGGGCGGCCTCGACGGAGAAGACGCCGTCCAGATAGCCGTCGGAGAAGGGGAGTTCGTCCGCCGAGCCGAGGGTGTACGCCAGCCGATCGGGGTACGTTGCCAGGGCTCTCGCGTTGACGGCGCGGGCCCGCTCGATCTGGTCGGGGTGGATGTCCACGCCCGTCACGCCCGCGAACCGGAACTCCCGCAGGGCGAGGGCGGCACCCAGCCCCCGGCCGCAGCCCACCTCCGCCAGCCGCAGCCGCTCCCGCGGCTCCGGGAACTCCCGCAGCACCCGCCGGTACATCTGTTCCTGGCTGCGCACCCGGTCCTCGGAGGTCGGGTCGGCGAGGTCGATCCCTTGCCAGTAGCCGAAGTTGATGAAGCCTCCGGCGAACGACGGGGCGGTGCTGAGGTCGTCGACGCCGTACGTCCGGCGTACGGTCGGGGGGATGCGGTTGTGGTCCATGGGCCGCTGGGTCTCCTGCTCGGTGGGCGCCCGGCCGTCGGGCGCGCCGAGGTACGTACCCAAACCTGTGGTGGTCCGAACACGGTACGTGATGGCGGAGCGTCCAGGGAGCGGTGGGGGAGCGTGGTGGTGCTCCGAGCGGGCTCGGGGCACCACCACGCGAACGGGGAGAGGCTACCGGGTGAGGTCGGCCGGTGTGTCGAGGCGGGTCAGTTTCCGCGGGTTGCGCACGATGTAGACCCGGGTGACCCGGCCGTTCTCCACCGCGAGGCTCACCACCGAGGGTTCGCCGCCGATGTCGATCCGGCCGGCCGGGGCGCCGTTGAGCCACACCGCGGTGGTGTCGAACGGGACCGGCAGCCGCCCGGTGCGCGCGAGCAGCGCGGCCACGGCCTCGGCCCCGTGCACGGGGGCCGGTACGGCGGCCGCGATCCCGCCGCCGTCGGCGATCAGGACGACGTCCGGTGCCAGCACCTCCATCAGGTCCTGCAGCCGCCCGGTGCGCAGGGTCTCCAGGAACCGTTCCACCACCCGTTGTTGCTCGGAGCGGCTGACCCGTACCCGGGGCCGGCGGGCCGCCACGTGCGCGCGGGCGCGCCGGGCGATCTGCCGGACGGTGGGCGGGGTCTTGCCGAGGGCCTCGGCGATCTCCTCGTAGGGCAGCTCGAAGACCTCGCGCAGCACGAACACGGCCCGCTCGGTCGGCCCGAGCGTCTCCAGCACGGTCAGCATCGCGAACGAGACGCTCTCCGCGAGTTCGACGTCCTCGGCGACGTCGGGGCTGGTGAGCAGCGGCTCCGGCAGCCACTCGCCGACGTACTGCTCGCGTCGACGGGTGAGCGTCCGCAGCCGGTTGAGGCCCTGGCGGGTGACGATCCGGATGAGGTACGAGCGCGGGTCGTGCACCTGGGCGCGGTCGACCCCGGCCCACCGCAGCCAGGACTCCTGCAGGACGTCCTCGGCGTCGGCGGCGGAGCCGAGCAGCTCGTAGGCGACGGTGAAGAGCAGGCTGCGGTGGGCGACGAAGGGGTCCTCGGTCATGCCGGCTTCACTCCGGCCGGCACGTCAGCGGCGGTGTCGGCGTCGACGGTGCCAGCGGCGTCGTCGGCGGTGACGGTGGGCCGGGCCAGCGGGATCCCGCAGGAGTCGGAGAAGCCCTGCGACCGGACGCCGTTGGCGGTGTTGTTCCTGGTGGCCATGTTGACGAAGGCGACGTAGGCGGTGAGTTCGACCATGGCCGCCGGGCCGAGCTCGTCCAGCAGGTGCTCGTACTGCTCGTCGGTGACGGCCGGCGGGGTCACCGTCATGGCCTCGGCGTACGCCATCACCTCGCGTTCCAGCGCCGTGAACACCTCCGCCGCCCGCCAGTTCGGCACCTGGCTCGCCTTGGCCGGGTCCAGGCCCTGGTTCCGGGCCTGGAAGTAGCCGACGTCCAGGCACCAGCCGCAGCCGACCTGGGCGGCCACCGCCATGTGCGCGAAGGACTTGAGGCCCTCGTCGAGCGCGTCCCACTCGGCGATCCCGCGGGAGAAGTCCAGGTTCGCGGTGGCGACGGCGGGGTTGTGCCAGACGGCCTCGACGGGTTCGAGGGCGGTCCCGAACGTCCTGATCATGTTCTCGCTCAGCTCGGCGGGCAGCTGGGCCTTCGGCAGTCGCAGTGCCATGGTGTCCTCCGGGTTCGGTGGTTCGGTGGTTCGGCGGGTTGCCGGACATGAAGACACCGGAGGGCGCCCGGATGTGACAGCGGATGGCGAAGCCGGGAAGCCAGCCAGCCAGGTGGGCGGCCGGGAGAAAAGGCGTTTCGGACCGGCCGGGCGGTTCGCTACAGTCCGCCGGGAGTCCGACCACCGCGAGGAGACCGACCACCGTGACCGTCCCCGACGACCGCCCCGCCCCGCCGCTGACCGGGGGCGAGCGCGAGATGCTGCGCGGCTTCCTCGACTTCCACCGGGCGACCCTGGCCCTGAAGTGCGAGGGCCTGACCGACGAGCAGCTGCGGCTGCGCTCCAGCCCGCCGTCCACGCTCAGCCTGCTCGGGCTGGTCCGGCACATGGCGGAGGTCGAGCGGGTCTGGTTCCGCCGGGTGATCGACGGTGAGGAGCTGCCGCTGGTCTGGTCCGAGGACGGCGACTACCAGGCCGCCTACGACCCCGCCGGCGCCACCCGCGCCGAGGCCTTCACCGCGTGGCAGGCCGAGGTCGAGCACTCCCGCCGGATCGAGCTCGCCGCCGACTCCCTCGACGTCACCGGCTACCAGGCCCGGTGGGACGCCGAGGTGTCGCTGCGGCTGGTGATGCTCCACCTGATCCACGAGTACGCCCGGCACAACGGGCACGCGGACTTCCTGCGGGAGGCGATCGACGGCACGGTGGGCGCCTGAGCGCCGAGGGGAGCTACCGGGCCTACCAGCCGAGCAGGTGGGTGCGCCGGGTGAGGGCGGTGAGGACGGAGCCGGTGGCGGCCTCGGGGGTGAGCGCCGCGGTGTCGAGGGTGTGGGCGGTGTGGACGGTGTCCTCGGGCGCCGGGCCGGGGTGGAGGACGACGTAGTGGAGGGCGGCGCCGGTGGCGCGGCTCTCGCGGCGGAAGGTGTCGAGGGCGGCCGGGGCGGCGGGGGCCTCCACCACGACCTGGTAGCCGCGGGTGGCGTAGGCGAAGGCGGCCTGGGCGGCGGCCGCGAGGGCGGTGGCGTTCTGGCGCCCGGCCTCGGGCAGGTGGGGCGGGAGCTGGCCGCTGCGTATGACCCGCAGGAAGTCGTCCGTCCGCAGGTGGACGCTCGGGTTCAGTTCCCGGGCGAGCAGCTCCGCGACCGGGCTGTTCCCGGCCCCGGCGGGGTCGACGAGGACGAGGACGCCCCCGGCGCCCCCGCCGCCCCCGAGCTCCGGCCCACCTACGGTCGTACGGTTCACAGCTGCTGATCCCTTCGCGGGCCGGGGACGGTCGGGTAGCCGGGGCGGGGCGGTCGGAGTGCGAAGG
This sequence comes from Kitasatospora sp. MY 5-36, assembly GCF_001182915.1. Taxonomy (NCBI): domain Bacteria; kingdom Bacillati; phylum Actinomycetota; class Actinomycetes; order Kitasatosporales; family Streptomycetaceae; genus Kitasatospora; species Kitasatospora sp. MY 5-36. The sequence continues at coordinate 1,673 of NZ_LFVW01000214.1, read as the reverse complement.
GGCTGGTCGGCCCATATCCGGACATCCGACCGCCTCGTCCCTACGACTGATGCGTTTCGGGGATCAACCTAGTCCAAACGGGTGGTCCGAGTCGTCCCCAGCCCGCTTCCTGGGCGGGTCGGAGTGGTCGGTCGGCGGGGCCGGCCGGGGTGGTCAGCCCGCTTCGGTGCGCAGCACGATCGGGTTGGTGAGCGCCGCCATCGGGCCCCAGGGCAGGTCCGGGCCCATCGAGTTGCCCCTGCCGGGGGTGCCGTCCGCCTTCGGGTGGCGCACCTCGGCCCGGACGTACGCGGCGAGCGAGGCGGTGGTGCGCCAGATCACGGTGCCGGAGCCGTCGGCGGGCAGCGGCTCCTGGTGCATCTGGCCCTCGTCGGTGAGCAGGCGGACCGTCCCGCCGGGCACGCCGGAGACGGTGAGCCGGACGTCCAGCGGGGCGTCGGCCGGGACGGTCAGCTCCTCGCCGATGCCCGCCCGGCGGCCGTGCCCGGTGACGGTGAGGTCCAGCGTGACGGCGGAGGACTCGGCCAGCCAGCTGCGCCCGGCGCGCAGCCCGTCGAGGATCGCGTCCCGGGTGAGGTCCTCGGCCAGGACGACGTTGTGCGGGGAGCCGATGGCCTGCGGCTCGCTGTGCGCGTCGCTGTTGCCCAGGGCGGGCAGCCAGGAGCGGCCCTCGCGCAGGGCGACGGCGAGCCGGCCGTCCCAGGTGTCCACCGCCGACTCGTCGTCGTACGTCCAGGGGCCGTTCCACACCTCGACGCCGTCGGCCTGCTCGTAGCCGAACTTCCACTGGCAGGCGACGTACGGGCAGTACGGGTGCGCGGGCACCACCAGGCCGCCGGACCGGTGGACCTGGCGGACGAAGCGCGGGAACTCCTCGTCGCGGGAGCGGTAGCGCCAGTCGACGAACTGACCGGGCTCCAGGCCGAGGGCCAGCCAGTGGCCGTTGCGGGTGGTGATCTCCTCGCCCGGCAGGATCAGCAGGTCGGGGCCGGCCAGCGGGCCCCAGACGGCGTGCGAGGAGCTGGTGTTGTGGTCGGTGGAGACGATGAAGTCCAGGCCGGCCGCGCGGGCCCCGGCGGCCACCTCCTCGGGCTTGCGCCGCCCGTCGGAGTGGACGGTGTGCAGGTGGCAGTCGCCCCGGTACCAGGCGCGGCCGCGGCCGCGGGCCCGCTCCGCCGGGTAGTGCGGGGTGAACCGCGGCCCGGGGGCGCCGAAGCGGAGGGTGACCTCGACGTGGTACTCCAGGCCCTGCGGGGCGACCTGGTAGGGGCCGAGGACCACGTGCCAGGTGCCGGGGTTGACCGGGCCGGGGAGGTAGCCGGGGGTCGCGGCGGCGCGGGAGAGGCTGAACTCGGTGCGGAAGCCGCCGGACCAGCCGCGGAAGCCGGGGCCGCCGAGGTCGGTGCCGCGCTCGTCGAAGATGCCGATGTCGCAGGAGTTGCCGGGGGTGCCGGCCGGGACGGGCGGCTTGTCGTAGCCGTAGGAGACGGCGATCTCGCGGACGCCCTCGGGGACCTCGACCGGAAGGTAGACGAAGTCGGGGGAGCCGGTGGGCAGGTGGCCGGTGAGGGTGAGGGTGCGGTCGGGGGGTGTGGCGCCGGGGGCGGCGGCGGGGCCGTCGGAGGGGGCGGCGTCCGCCCGGCCGCCGGTGGCGGCGGCGAGGCCGAGCGCGG
>NZ_LFVW01000213.1:0-17448 GCF_001182915.1 Kitasatospora sp. MY 5-36 | reverse complement strand
GACGAACCAGTTGGCGTTCTCCCCGCCGCCGACCACCACGAGGTCGTACGACGGGGCGTCGAGGGGTTCAGACGGCGAGGTCGGCACGGCCGTGGCCCTCCTGGGTGGTGACGGTGGTGCCGGGCTCGGCGGGGAGCAGGCAGGTGCGCTGGTTGGGGCGGCCGTCCACGGTGGCCAGGCAGTCGAAGCAGGCGCCGATCCCGCAGAACGCCCCGCGCGGCTTCCCGCCGACCCGGGTGGTGCGCCAGGCGAGCACGCCGTCGGCCCAGAGCGCGGCGGCGATCGACTGCCCGGGCAGCGCGGGGACGGGCCGCCCGTCGAACTCGATGTGGTGGGCGGGCCCGGGCTCGGCCTCGACCAGCCCGGCGGGGGTGCGGCGGCGCATCGGCGGCCTCTCCAATCTCACGGGTCCAGGAAGGAATCTCACACAGGCCTCGGTCGCAGGCGTCCGGGCCGTCACGCCGTCACTCGGCCGGGAAGCGGTCCGCCCGGAACGGCGCGAGGTCCAGCTCCGGCTGCTTGCCGGTGAGCTGCTCGCTGATCAGCAGCCCGGTCGCCGGGGCCAGCCCGATGCCGGCCCCCTCGTGCCCGCAGGCGTGGTACAGCCCGGGCACCCGGGGGTCCGCGCCGATGGCCGGCAGGTGGTCCGGCAGGTACGGGCGGAAGCCCCGGTAGGCGCGCAGCACGGTGACGTCGGCGAGCACCGGGAAGAGGGCGGCGGCCTGGGCGGCGAGCCGGCTCAGCACCTCCTGGGAGAGCGTGCGGTCGAAGCCGACCCGCTCCCGGCTGGCGCCGATCAGCACCGGCCCGCCCGGGGTGCCCTCGATCACGGCGGAGGTCTCCAGCCCGGCCGATCCGCTGGCCACGTTGGCCACGTAGTCGGCGGCGTAGACCTTGTGCCGCACGACCCGCGGCAGCGGCTCGGTGACCAGCACGAAGCCGCGGCGGGGCAGCACCGGCAGGTGCACCCCGGCCAGCGCGGCCACCTCGCCGCCCCAGGTGCCGGCCGCGTTCACCACGGCGGGGGCGGCCAGGTGCCGCCGGTCGGTCCGGACGCCGCGCACGGCGCCGTCCGGGCCCCGGTCGACGGCGGTGACGCTCTCCCCGGTGATCAGCTCGGCGCCCATCCGGCGGGCCTCGCGCAGCAGGTGGGCGGCGGCGAGGGCGGGCTGGACCTGGGCGTCCTGCGGGTAGTGGAAGCCGCCGGCCAGGCCCTCGGCCAGGTGCGGCTCCAGTTCGCGCAGCCGCTCGCCGGGCACCTCCTCGGCCTCGACCCCGACGGCCCGCTGCCCGTCGGCGAAGGCCCGCAGCGCGTCCTGCCCGGCGGCGGTGGAGGCGACCACCACGCCGCCCTTGGGCTCGTACTCGATCGCCGGGCCGAGCCGCTCGGCGAGGTCGCGCCAGAGCCGGGTGCTGAGCAGGGCGAGGTCGAGTTCGGGGCCGGGCTCCTTGTCGGAGACCAGCAGGTTGCCCTCGCCCGCGCCGGTGGTGCCGCCGGCCACGGGCCCGCGGTCCACGACGGCGACGGCGAGCCCGGCGCGGGCGGCGTAGTAGGCGCAGGCGGCGCCGACCACACCGGCGCCGACCACGACCACGTCCAGGGGAGGTGTCTCGGTCTTCAGCACGCCAGTAATATGTCACATGCCATGCGAGCTGCCAAGACCACCCGCCGAAACCCGGAACCGCCCCGACCAGCGGAAAGCCCCGGCCCACCGCTCGGCAGCGGCGGACCGGGGCTCCCTCACGCCCTACCGACTCAGGTGATGTCGTCCATCTCCTCGCGGCGGGACGCCGGCACCGAGGCGCCGGCCGCCGGGGCCGCCGAGGCCTGGACGGACTCCGCACCGGCCACCGGCTGCACCGAGAGGTCCAGGTGCGAGGCCTCCTCGTCGTCCAGCCCGGAGTCCGGGTTGCGGCGCGCCTTGCGCTTGTCGTTGAAGATCGCGATCGCCACCGCGATGAAGTACAGCGCCCAGATCGGCGCGGCCAGCGCCAGCATGCTCAGCGGGTCGGCGCTCGGCGTGGCGAAGGCCGCGAACACCGTGATGCCCATGACCATGCCGCGCCACCAGCCCAGCAGCCGCTTGCCGCCGACCACGCCGACCATGTTCAGCATCACCAGCAGCAGCGGGAACTCGAAGGCCAGGCCGAAGACCAGCACCATCCGGGTGGCGATGTCGAAGTAGTCCTCGGGCGGCAGGATCGGCGTGGTGTCGTTCGGGGTGAACGAGAGCAGCACGTCGACCGTGGTCGGCAGCACCAGGATGGCCACGGCCACACCGGCCAGGAAGAGCGGCGTCCCGCAGATCAGGAAGACGACCGTGTACTTCTTCTCGTGCCTGTGCAGGCCCGGCGCCACGAAGGCCCAGACCTGGTAGAGCCAGATCGGCACGGTCCCGACCACGCCCGCCGTCAGGGCCACCTTCAGCATCCAGGTGAAACCGGCGGTCAGACCGATGTTCGAGACCTGGGCGCACTTGCCGTGGTAGTGCTTGGCCAGCTCCAGGGTTTCGCACCGCGGCAGCGGCTGCAGCAGGAAGTCCTCGATCTGCTTGTGGTAGACCGCCGCCACGATGGTGATCAGCACGATCGCCAGGACCGACTTGACCACGCGGTTGCGCAGTTCCCTCAGGTGGTCGGCGAGGGCCATCCGCCCCTCAGGATCCTTTGACGCCTTCGGCGCCTTGGAGAGCTTGCTCAACCCCGGTCCTCAACTCGTGCGTCGGGGCCCGCCGGTCGGCGGGCCTCCGTGGTCGCGAACGCCGCGCACACGGTGTGCGCGGCGGGCGTCAGGTGCCTCACGTGCGCCGCGCTCAGTGCGGGCGGTCGCCGTCGGGCGCGGAGGCCCCGGCGGCGGGCTCGGTCACCGGACGGGCCGTGGCCGACGCGCCCGGAGCGGCCTGGACGGTCCTGGCCGCGGCACCGTCGACCGGGGCCGGAGCCGGGGCGGGCCGGGACGGCTGCTCGGACTCGCCGTCCGAGCGCATCGCCTGCGCCTCGCTCTTCAGGATCCGCATCGACTTGCCCAGCGAGCGCGCCAGGTCCGGCAGCCGCTTGGCTCCGAACAGCACGATGGCGAGGATCACGATCACCACGATCGCGGTCATCGAGATGCGCATGCGCGACCACCTTCAGTCATGGCGGCCCGACGGGCCGTCCGCTGCGGATGGTAACCGCTGCGGATGACGCCACGACGACGGCCGCCCGAACAGGACAGCGGCCCCCGGTACACGGTTCAGGAGCCAACTGAGAGCGTAACCCGCCCCCGCCCGCGCGCAGCAGCCCCCGTACCACCGCGGTCCCGACCGTGCTATGCGGCGGGGACGCTCCGCTCCCCCGCCGGGGCGCCCTGGGCGGGCACCGCGTCCGCCAGGTCCCCGGCCGCCGCGGCCAGCGCCCGCGAGGCCGCGTCCACGCCCTTGGCCAGCGCCCGCACGTCCAGCCAGAGCCGGATCGCGAGGACCCCGAGGACCAGCAGGCCCGCGGTGGCGAGCAGGACGGCGGCGACGAGCATCCAGGACATGCGCCCCAGCCTATACGCGTACTACCCCTCGGCCGGGACGAGCCGCATGGTGCGCACCCCGGCCCCGGTGAGCGCCTCGACGATCTTCTCCCCGGCCGGCTTGCGCACCGCCGCCCCGCACCGCGGGCAGCCGAAGCTGTAGTGCGCCTGGGCCGGGGTGCGACCGAGGGTCAGGCGGAAGTCCTCGGCCGGGAGCTCCACCTTCTCCCGGCACTCGGAGCAGTACACCTTGAATCTGGTCCCGGGTTCCACCGCTCAGACCCGCCCCTCCCCGTAGGCGGCCAGCGCCTCCCGCGCGGCCGAGCGCGCCTGCTCGGCGAGCTCGGGCGGCGAGACGATCCGGCCGTCCCGGCCCAGCCGCAGCGCCAGCGGGCGCAGCTGGGAGGGGTCGGCGCTGCGCAGGGTGATCCGCAGCCCGCCGTCGGGCAGTTCCTCGGCCCGGTCGTGGGTGTAGTACTCGGCCACCCAGCGTCCGCCGGAGGAGACCTCGACGACCACCTCGGGGTCGTCCGCCGCCGGGTTGACCAGCCCGCCGCTCAGGTCGCGTGGCTCGCGCCGGGGCGGGTCGGCCGGGACGTCCAGGACGCGGATCTCGGCGACCCGGTCGAGCCGGAACATCCGGTGGTCCTCGGAGGTCCGGCACCAGGCCTCGAGGTAGGTGTGGCCCTCGGTGAGCAGCCGGATCGGGTCGACCTCGCGCTCGGTCATCCCGCCGCGCCCGTGCGAGTAGTAGCGCAGCCAGAGCCGGCGGCCCTCGCTGAGCGCGCGGTCGATGTCGGCGAAGACGTGGCTCTCCGCCTCGAAGGTCACGCCGACCCGGGCGCTGCCCTCGGCGCTCTCCCCCGCCGCGTTCTCGATCTTGGCGACGGCCCGGGTGAGCGCCTCCCGGTCCCCGGCCCGCAGGCCCGGCAGTCCGGCCACCGCGCGGGCGGCCACCAGCAGCGCGGTCGCCTCGTCGGCGGCCAGCCGCAGCGGCTGGGCGACGTCGTCGACGTTGTGCCACCAGATCCGCTCGCCGTCGGTGTCGATGTCGAGCAGGTCGCCGCCGCGGAAGCTGGTGCCGCACATCGGCAGCACGTTGAGGTCCGCGATCAGCTCGCGCTCGCTGATCCCGAACGCCCGGGCCACCTCGGCGACCTCGGCCCCGGGCCGCTCGCGCAGGTAGGTGACCAGCGACAGCATCCGTCGCGTCTGGTCGATGGCGTTGCTCACGCGCCCACTCCTTCGAAACCCGCGACCGCCCGCAGCCGGTCGACCACATCCGCCCGCAGCTCCTCCGGCCCGAGCACCAGCACGTCCGGCCCGAACTCGGCCAGGTCCGCGCCGAGCCCGTTGCCGTACGGGATCTCCAGCTCGTCCCACAGCTCGTCCACCCGGGTGCTGCCCAGCGCCTTGGTCCGCAGCGGGAAGCCGGCGCCCCGGCGGACCCGGACGGTCGCGGTGGCGGTCGCCCCCTCGCCCGCGAACTTCGCCACGGTGGCCCGGACGTCCACGTGCTCGGGCACGGCGCCGAGGAACGCCCCGGACTTCGCCTTCACCCGGCCGGTGATCCGGCTGAGCCGGAACACCCGGGCGTCGCCCCGGTCGCGGTCGTACCCGGCCAGGTACCAGTGCCCGCGCCAGCACTCCAGCGCCCACGGCTCGACGCTGCGCTGCTCGACGGCGGCGGCGCCGGCCTTGCGGTACTCGAAGGTGACCGGACGGCGGTCCCGGGCGGCGGTGAGCAGCGGCTCGAACGCGGCCTCCCGGGCGGGGATGCGCGGCTCCAGGGCGGTCCGGCCCTCGGCCTCGGCGAACGGCACCCCGGCCGCGCGCAGCTTCTGCAGGGCGCCGCTGGCCGCACCGGACATCTTGGCCTGCTGCCAGACCCGGGCCGCCAGGGTCAGCGCGGCCGCCTCCTCGGCGTCCAGGGCGATCTCGGGCAGCCGGTTGCGGTCGGCGCGGGCCAGGTAGCCGAGCTCGCCGTCCAGGGTGCTCTCGTCCACGTCGATCACCAGGCCGAGCTCGCGCAGGTCGTCCTTGTCCCGCTCGAACATCCGGTTGAAGGCGTCCTCGCTGCTGTTCTGCCAGGCCTCGCGGTACGCCTCGATGGATTCCCGCAGCTCCTTCTTGGAGAGCGGACGTCTGGTGTTCATCAGGCACAGGGCGAGATTCATCAGCCGCTCTGCCTTCGCGATCGCCATCGCTGACCCTTCCGGTGTGCCGCGCCGCGCGCGGGGTGCGCCAACCGGGCGATCACCACCCGGCGGGACCGACCGTACCGGTAGCGGTACGCACGGCAAAAGCGGCCTCCCCGAACGCCCCCGGACACGCCCGTGGGCCGGGCCCCCGGAGGGGTCCGGCCCACGGCACGAGCGGGCTCAGACGGCCAGCAGGTCGACCACGAAGATCAGGGTCGAGTGCGGCGGGATCGCCGAGGTCGGCGACTGGGCGCCGTACGCCAGACGCGACGGGATGGTCAGCTCGCGGCGGCCGCCGACCTTCATGCCGACGACGCCCTGGTCCCAGCCCTTGATGACCCGGCCGCCGCCCAGCGGGAAGCGGAACTCGTTGGGGCTCCGGTTCCAGCTGGCGTCGAACTCCTCGCCGGTCTCGAAGGTCACACCGACGTAGCGGACGCTGACGTTCTGGCCCGGCTTGGCCTCCGCGCCGTCGCCCACGACGATGTCGCGGATCTGCAGCTCCGTCGGGGCGTCGCCGATCGGGAAGTCGATCTCGGGCTTCTCGTTGAGGTTGACGCTCACAGTCCCTCTTCTCACATTCGCTCTGCTGTCACGACCAAGCGGCGGACGCCCGCACCCGGTCCGTTCGTCCCGGACCACGGTACGGGCGCCCGCCGCCCGTTGGGGACCGGCCACGCGGCCGGACCCGAAGGTCACACGTGCACCATTGTCACCCGAAAGTGGATCAGCCCTGACCGGCGTCCAGGATGTCCACCACGAACACCAGCGTCGCGCCGGGCGGGATGTCGCCCTGGCCCTTGTCGCCGTAGCCCAGCGAGGCGGGGATCACCAGCTCGACCCGGCTGCCGACGGTCTGGCCCTCCAGGCCCTGGTCCCAGCCCTGGATGACCTGGCCGCCGCCGACCGGGAAGGTGAACGCCTGGCCCTTGCTGAGCGAGGAGTCGAACACCTTGCCGCTGGAGAACAGCGCGCCGGTGTACTGGACGACGACCTTCTCGCCCTTCTCCACCTTCGGCCCGGTGCCCTTGATCAGGACGTGCGACTTCAGCTCGGTCGGGTCCTTCGCCCCGGCGACCGGGGTGATCTCGGCCGGCTTCTTGCCGTTGTCCTTGACCTGCGGGAAGTCCGCGGGCGGCGGGGTGACGGTACCGCTCACCACGGCGTCGGGCGCGTTGGCGTTGCGGATGTCGATCACGAAGACCAGGTCGTCCTTGGGACCGATCGACATGTCGGCCTTGCCCTGGGCGCCGAACGCGGCGGCCGGCGGGGCCACCACCAGCAGCCGGCTGCCGGCCTTCTTGCCGATCACGGCCTGGTCCAGCGCCGGGATCAGCGAGTCGGTCCCGGCCTGGAAGATCTGCGGCTTCCCGTTGGCGTCGTACGAGCTCGGGATGTCCTTGCCGGTGTTCCAGTCCTTGGCGGTGTAGTCCACCGAGGCCCAGGAGTTCTTCTCCACCTTGGCGCCGGTGCCCTCGGTGAGCACCTTCACCACGAAGGAGCCGTCGGAGGCCTCGCCCGGGATCTGGATGTCGGCCTTCTTGCCGAAGTCGCCGGCGACCGTCGGCAGCACCTTGGCGCTGTCCTTGATCGGCGGCACCGGGTCGGCGGTCGGCGTGGGCGGCGCGCTCTTGGCCGCGTCCGGCTTGGCCGCGGCGCTGTCCTTGGAGCCGTCCTTGTTCACCATGTACAGCGTGACGCCGCTGCCGACCAGCAGCAGGGCGATCACCGTGCCGAGGATCACGCCCAGCTTGCCGACGCCGGGCGGGTTCTCGTCGTACCCGGCCTCCGACGTGTCGGACTTGCGCACGTTGGAGGCGAAGATCTGCGGGGCGTCGTCCGTCTTGGTCCCGCCCGCGGCGCGCGGCGCCTCGCCGGGCTGCGCCCAGCCCGCCTGCTGCGCCAGGATCGCCGGGGGGACGACGATCGACTCGCGGTCCCCGCCAACCGGACCGCCGGGACGAGAGGCGGCCGGGTCACCCGCGGAGCTGTCGTTCGCCGCGGTGCCGGCCCCGCCCGGGCTCGGCGTCTTCTCAGTCATGACTCCCCATCCATCTCGCCACGAGGTCTTCCAGGTCTGCGCCCGGCGTGGGCACGCCGGCCTGCCGTCGCACCGCCCGCCCCGGACCTCGGCGCCGGGCGGCGCCTGCCACAGTGCGTGGGCAGTATGACAGCTCAGGATGAGGGCGGACGCTTCGTTGTACGAGCGTCCGCCCAAGCGTACGGAATCCCCCCGGTGACTTCCTAGACCGCTTCGAGAATGTCGATCACGAAGACCAGGGTCGAGTTCGCCGGAACCGAGCCCTGCGCCTTGTCCTGGTAGCCGAGCGCCGGCGGCACCACCAGCAGGACCCGGCTGCCCACGTTCTGCCCGACCAGGCCCTTGTCCCAGCCCTCGATCACGCTGCCGGTGCCGATCTGCACCGCCTGCGCGCCGCCGTGCGTCCAGGAGGCGTCGAACTGCTGGCCGTTGGCCCAGAGCACCCCGGTGTACTGCACCACCAGGGTCTGCCCGCTCTTGACCTGCTTGCCCTCGCCCTTGATCAGCACCGCCTGCTGGAGGTCGGTGGGCGCGGCCTGCCCGGTCGGGATCGTGATCGTGGCCGGCGCCTTGCCGTTGTCCTTGACCTGCGGCATCGTCGCGGCCGGCTCGGCCATCGCCCCGGTCAGCGTGGAGTCCGGCGGCAGGCTCTCCATGATGTCCAGCACGAACACCACGGTGTCGCCCTTGTTGACGCCCAGCTGGGTGGAGCCCTGCTCGCCGAAGGCCGCCGCCGGCGGGGCGACCACCAGCAGCCGGCTGCCCACCTTCTTGCCGATCACGCTCTGGTCCAGCGCCGGCACCAGCTGCCCGCTGCCGGCCTGGTAGAGCTGCGGCTTGCCGTTGGCGTCGTACGAACTGGGCAGGTCCTTGGCGGTGGTCCAGTCCCTGGCGGTGTAGTTGACCGTCACCCAGTCGCCCTTGTTGACGGTCGCCCGGTCGCCCTCGCTGACCGTGTTCACCACGAACTGGCCGCTGGGCTGCTGGCCCTCGGGGATGGTGATGGTGGCCTTGCTGCCGAACCCGCCACCCGAAAGAGTGGGCATCGGTGACGCCTCGCCGACCGGCGCGGGCACCGTCGGGGCGGCGCTCGCCGCGGACGGCGTCACCGGGCCCGCCGCCTTGGGCGAGCTGCTGCAGGCGACCGCGAGCAGCAACGGCAGGGTGAGAAGCAAACCGGCGGTGCGGCGCACGGTGGTCCTAACTGTCGGTCGAAGTCGGCTCTCCTGACTCGACGGACAGCGTATGCCCGGCACGCGTCCGGCCCCGGTAGACACCACCGGGGCCGGTCGCCGCCTTGATCACACGGCCGGGGGCTACATCCCCGCGATCAGCTTCTCCACCCGCTCGTCCACCGAACGGAACGGGTCCTTGCACAGCACCGTGCGCTGCGCCTGGTCGTTCAGCTTCAGGTGCACCCAGTCGACCGTGAAGTCCCGGCGCTGCTCCTGGGCCCGCCGGATGAAGTCCCCGCGCAGCCGGGCCCGGGTGGTCTGCGGCGGGATCGACTTGGCCTCGAAGGTCTTGAGGTCGGTGGTCACCCGCTGCGCCTGGCCCTTGCCCTGGAGCAGGTAGAACAGGCCGCGGCGACGGTGGATGTCGTGGTACGCGAGGTCGATCTGCGCCACCCGCGGGTTGGACATGCTCATCTGGTGCTTCTCGCGGTAGCGCTCGATGAGCTTGTACTTCATGATCCAGTCGATCTCCTGGGCGACCCCGTCCAGCCGCTCGCTGCGGACGGCCTCCAGGGTGCGGCCCCACAGGTCGAGGACCCGGGCGACGGTGCCGGTGTTGATGCCCTTGCGGTCCGCGAACTCCAGGGCCTTGGTGTAGTACTCCTCCTGGATGTCCAGCGCGCTGGCCTCCCGGCCGTTGGCGAGCCGCACCTGGTGGGTGCCGGTGAGGTCGTGGCTGACCTCGCGGATCGCCCGGATCGGGTTCTCCAGGGTGAGGTCGCGCATCACCACGCCGGCCTCGATCATCCGCAGCACCAGGTCGGTGGAGCCGACCTTGAGCAGCGTCGTGGTCTCCGACATGTTGGAGTCGCCGACGATCACGTGCAGCCGGCGGTAGCGCTCGGCGTCCGCGTGCGGCTCGTCCCGGGTGTTGATGATCGGGCGCGAGCGGGTGGTGGCGGAGCTGACGCCCTCCCAGATGTGCTCGGCCCGCTGGCTGACGCAGAACACCGCGCCGCGCGGGGTCTGGAGCACCTTGCCCGCCCCGCAGATCAGCTGCCGGGTGACCAGGAACGGGATCAGCACGTCGGCCAGCCGGGAGAACTCCCCGTGCCGGGCCACGCAGTAGTTCTCGTGGCAGCCGTAGGAGTTCCCGGCCGAGTCGGTGTTGTTCTTGAAGAGGTAGACGTCCCCGGCGATGCCCTCCTCGTGCAGCCGGCGCTCGGCGTCCACCAGGAGCCCCTCGAGGATGCGCTCACCGGCCTTGTCGTGCGTCACCAGCTCGACGACGTCGTCGCACTCGGGGGTGGCGTACTCGGGGTGGGAGCCGACGTCGAGGTAGAGGCGGGCGCCGTTGCGCAGGAAGACGTTGCTGCTGCGGCCCCAGGAGACGACCCGGCGGAACAGGTACCGCGCCACCTCGTCCGGGGACAGCCGTCGCTGCCCGCGGAACGTGCAGGTCACGCCGTACTCGTTCTCCAGCCCGAAAATCCGGCGGTCCATGAGCACTCCATTCTCTGTCGGAGCTGTCCGAAACCGCCTCCACGACGACTGGGCCGCCGCAGGGGCACCGGAGTCCCGGACGACGGCGGCGGGGCCGCCGTCCGGGACTCCACAGGCACTGCTACACCGGCGTGCCGTCCGCCGGGTTGTCCTCGTCGTCCGCTTCCGCGGACTGGTCCCCGTCGAGCAGCCGGCCCAGCTGGTTGCCCAGGATCCGCTTGAACTTGCGCTGCTGGAACCGCTGGCGGTCGAGGACCGCCACCTCCAGCTGCTCCGGCGTGAGGCCGCGCGGGCTGCCGCCGTTGGGGTCGCGGGCGAGCGAGTCCACGGCGAGCTTCACCGCCTCGGTGAGGCCGATGCCGGCGCGGTGGCGCTGGCCCAGGTAGTTGCCGATCGAGTCGGCGTTGCCGCCGACCACCACGTAGTTCTTCTCGTCCACGACCGAACCGTCCGGCGTGAGCCGGTAGATCTGGTCGTTGTCGGGGGTGCGGCCGACCTCGGCCACGATCAGCTCGACCTCGTACGGCTTCTCGCCGACCGAGGAGAAGATGGTGCCCAGGGTCTGGGCGTACACGTTGGCCAGGCCGCGGGCCGTGACGTCGGCCCGGTCGTAGGAGTAGCCGCGCAGGTCGGCGTAGCGGACGCCGCCGATGCGCAGGTTCTCGAACTCGTTGTAGCGGCCGACCGCCGCGAAGGCGATCTTGTCGTAGATCTCGGAGACCTTGTGGAGCGCCCTGGAGGTGTTCTCCGCGACGAAGACGATGCCGTCGGCGTAGGTGAGCACGACCACGCTGCGGCCGCGCGCGATGCCCTTGCGGGCGTACTCCGCGCGGTCCGCCATGGCCTGCTGGGGCGAGACGTAGAACGGTGTCGACACCGGCGGTCGTCCCCTTTCTGTGAGGTGATGGCGTGGGGGTGTCTTGTGGAACTTAGCCGGGTCCGCGACGCCAGGGCACGCACCTCGCGGCGTTGTCGTCGGTCGCCAATGCTCCGCAGTGGCTCCCTCCTCCGCCTTGCGATGCACGCACCCTGACGCCGCGGCCTGATCCGACAAGATCCACAAGACACCCCCTAGATCAGCGGGGCCTGCGGGCCGTTGGGCCGGTCCAGGCGCTCGTCGGTGATGGCGACGACGATCTCCGTCACCTCCGCGTCGGTGAGCCGGCGGAAGCCGTCCTCGGTGATCAGCGAGACGATCGGGAAGATCTTCCGGGCGAGGTCCGGGCCGCCGGTGGCGGAGTCGTCGTCCGCCGCGTCGTACAGGGCCTGGACGACCAGGGTGGCGGCCTGGTCGGCCGTCAGGCCGTCGCGGTAGAGCTTCTTCAGCGAGCCGCGGGCGAAGACCGAGCCCGAGCCGGTGGCGGCGAAGCCGCGCTCCTCGGACCGCCCGCCGGTGACGTCGTAGTTGAAGATCCGGCCGCGGCCGAGGTCCAGGTCGTAGCCGGCGAACAGCGGCACCACCGCGAGGCCCTGCATCGCCATGCCCAGGTTGCCCCGGATCATGGTGGTGAGCCGGTTGGCCTTGCCCTCCAGGGAGAGGGTGGCGCCCTCGATCTTCTCGTAGTGCTCCAGCTCCAGCTGGAACAGCCGGACCATCTCGACCGCGAGGCCGGCGGTGCCGGCGATGCCGACCGCGCTGTACTCGTCGGCCGGGAAGACCTTCTCCATGTCCCGCTGGGCGATCACGTTGCCCATCGTCGCCCGGCGGTCACCCGCGATCACGACGCCGCCGTCGAAGATCGCGGCCACCAGCGTGGTCCCGTGCGGGGCCTCGACCACGACGCCCTCGGGGAGCCCCCGGAGCCCGGGGACCATCTCCGGCTTGTGCTCGGCGAGGAAGTCGAGGAACGAGGACGACCCCGGGGTCAGGAAGGCAGCCGGTAGACGCCCGGTGCCACGAGTGTTGGCTTCCACACGATTCCTTCCAGGTAGCTTGAAGCGCGCGCTGCCCGCACCCTACCCGCCCGACGATCACTGTCCACGGGTGGAGGGGCCGGTGCCGGACGGCCGGGCGGTGTTCGCCGCCCGGCCGCCCCGATCGGTCGCGACCGTGAATTCGGAATGCCCGGACCGGGCTATTGCCCGCCCTTCTGGACGAATCCGCGAACGAAATCCTCGGCATTCGACTCGAGGACCTCGTCGATTTCGTCCAGAACCGCGTCGACGTCGTCGCTCAGCTTTTCCTGGCGCTCCTTGAGGTCCTCGGAATTCTGGCTTTCCGCGGCCTGCTCCTCGACCTCCTCGGAGGAGCGGTTCGCCCGCTGCTGGCCGCCGCCGGTGTCCTTGCTCGCCATTTCCCTCACCCCGCTCGATTCGTCTGGCACGGTTGGGTCGTTGCTTGCTGCACCGACCCTATACACAAGGTGCGACTGCCGCTCCCGGTTTGCCGGTGGCGCTTCCTGTCCAACACCCGCTGCCACCCCGGATGATTCCCATTCGGCGGACGTTCACCCATGGTGATCGAAAAGTTACCCGCCGGACAGCACCCGGAGCAGGTCCTCGGCCGTGCGGCAGCGGTCCAGCAGCTCCTTGACGTGGTTGCGGGTCCCGCGCAGCGGTTCCAGGGTGGGCACGCGCTGCAGCGAGTCCCGGCCGGGCAGGTCGAAGATCACCGAGTCCCAGGAGGCCGCCGCGACGTGCTCCGCGTACTGCTCCAGGCAGCGCCCGCGGAAGTACGCCCGGGTGTCGTCCGGCGGCTTGGAGACGGCCCGCTCGACCTCGCCCTCGGTGAGCAGCCGCTCGAAGCGCCCGCGGGCCACCAGGCGGTTGTAGAGGCCCTTCTCGGGCCGTACGTCGCTGTACTGGAGGTCGACCAGGTGCAGCCGCGGGTTGTCCCACTCCAGGGCGTCCCGGCTGCGGTAGCCCTCCAGGATCTCCCGCTTGGCGACCCAGTCCAGCTGCCGGGACAGCGACATCGGGTCGCGCTCCAGCCGGCCGAGGACGTCCTCCCAGCGGGTCAGCACGTCCACCGTCTGCTCGTCCGCGTCGGTGCCGAAGCGGTCCTCGACGTACTTGCGGGCGAGCTCGAAGTACTCGAGCTGGAGCTGGACGGCGGTGAGCTTGCGCCCGTTGCGCAGGGTGATCAGGTGCTTGAGCGTCGGGTCGTGGGAGACCCGGTGCAGGGTGCGCACCGGCTGGTCGACGGCGAGGTCGGCGGCGATGAACGAGTCCTCGATCATCGACAGCACCAGCGCGGTGGTGCCCAGCTTGAGGTAGGTGGAGATCTCGGAGAGGTTGGCGTCCCCGATGATCACGTGCAGCCGGCGGTACTTCTCGGCGTCGGCGTGGGGTTCGTCCCGGGTGTTGATGATCGGGCGCTTGAGCGTCGTCTCCAGACCCACCTCGACCTCGAAGTAGTCCGCCCGCTGGCTGAGCTGGAAGCCGTGCGCCGAGCCGTCCTGGCCGATGCCGACCCGGCCGGCGCCGGCGACCACCTGGCGGGAGACGAAGAACGGGGTGAGGTGGCGGACGATGTCGGCGAACGGTGTCGCCCGCTTCATCAGGTAGTTCTCGTGGGTGCCGTAGGAGGCGCCCTTGTTGTCGGTGTTGTTCTTGTACAGGTGGATGGTCTGCCCGTTGGGCAGTTCCAGCGCGCGCTGCGCGGCGGCGGCCATGATCCGCTCGCCGGCCTTGTCCCAGAGCACGGCGTCGCGCGGGTTGGTCACCTCGGGCGAGCTGTACTCGGGGTGCGCGTGGTCCACGTAGAACCGGGCCCCGTTGGTGAGGATGACGTTGGCGAGGCCGATGTCCTCGTCGGTCAGCTGGCTGGCGTCCGCGACCTCGCGGGCCAGGTCGAACCCCCGTGCGTCGCGCAGCGGATTCTCCTCCTCGAAGTCCCAGCGGGCCCGCCGTGCCCGGTGCATCGCCGCCGCGTACGCGTTGACGATCTGGGACGAGGTGAGCATGGCGTTGGCGTTGGGGTGCCCGGGCACGGAGATCCCGTACTCCGTCTCGATGCCCATCACGCGCCGTACGGTCATGCGGCCCTCCTTGCCCGGTGCACCGCCCCCGACGGGCGGAGCACTCTGACGTACCGCCGAACAACACCGGTGCCGGGCCTCTGCCCGCGCACGGTGGGTCGAGCCTAGAACCCGGCGCCGAACGGCGGGCCCGGAGACGCGCCGTCCGGCTGCGGGGCCGCGAGGCGCCACAGCCGGACGGTGTGCGTACAGCTCCGGGGACCGCTGCCGGCCCGGACAACCGCGTGCTTACAGGTACTGCCCCGTGTTGGCGACAGTGTCGATCGAGCGGCCGGACTCGGCGCCCTGCTTGCCGGTGACCAGCGTGCGGATGAAGACGATCCGCTCGCCCTTCTTGCCGGAGATGCGGGCCCAGTCGTCCGGGTTGGTGGTGTTCGGGAGGTCCTCGTTCTCCTTGAACTCGTCGACGCAGGCGGCGAGCAGGTGGGAGACGCGCAGGCCCCGCTGACCGTGGTCGAGGAAGTCCTTGATGGCCATCTTCTTCGCGCGGTCGACGATGTTCTGGATCATCGCGCCGGAGTTGAAGTCCTTGAAGTACAGGACCTCCTTGTCACCGTTGGCGTAGGTGACCTCCAGGAAGCGGTTCTCCTCGGTCTCGGAGTACATCCGCTCCACCACCGACTGGATCATCGCGACCACCGTGGCCTCGACGGAGCCCTCGTGCTCCTTGAGGTCGTCCGGGTGGAACGGCAGCGAGTCCTTGAGGTACTTGGAGAAGATGTCCTTCGCGGCCTCGGCGTCCGGGCGCTCGATCTTGATCTTGACGTCCAGGCGGCCGGGCCGCAGGATCGCCGGGTCGATCATGTCCTCGCGGTTCGAGGCGCCGATGACGATGACGTTCTCCAGGCCCTCCACGCCGTCGATCTCGGCGAGCAGCTGCGGGACGATGGTGTTCTCCACGTCCGAGCTGACGCCGGAACCGCGGGTGCGGAACAGCGACTCCATCTCGTCGAAGAAGACGATGACGGGCGTGCCCTCGCCCGCCTTCTCCCGGGCCCGCTGGAACACCAGGCGGATCTGCCGCTCGGTCTCGCCCACGTACTTGTTGAGCAGCTCGGGGCCCTTGATGTTGAGGAAGTAGCTCTTCCCCTGGGGGCGTCCGGTGACCTCGGCCACCTTCTTCGCCAGCGAGTTGGCGACCGCCTTGGCGATCAGCGTCTTGCCGCAGCCGGGCGGGCCGTAGAGCAGCACGCCCTTGGGCGGGCGCAGCTCGTACTCCTTGAAGAGGTCGGCGTGCAGGTACGGCAGCTCGACCGCGTCGCGGATCAGCTCGATCTGGTTGCTCAGGCCGCCGATCTGGCGGTAGTCGATGTCCGGGACCTCCTCGAGGACCAACTCCTCGACCTCGGACTTCGGGACGACCTCGAAGACGTAGCCGGAGCGGGGCTCCAGCAACAGGGCGTCCCCGGACCGGATGGTCAGCCCGCGCAGCGGTTCGGCGAGGCGCACCACCCGCTCCTCGTCGGTGTGCCCCAGCACCAGGGCGCGCTCGCCGTCCTCCAGGAGCTCCTTGAGGGTGACGATCTCGCCGATGTTCTCGAAGGCCATCGCGTCCACGATGTTGAGGGCCTCGTTGAGCATCACTTCCTGGCCGCGCCGCACCTCGTCGAGGGCGACGCTCGGGCTGACGTTCACGCGGAGCTTGCGCCCGCCGGTGAAGATGTCCGCGGTGCCGTCCTCGTTCGCGTCGAGGAAGGTGCCGAAGCCGGCCGGGGGCTGTGCCAGCCGGTCCACTTCCTCCTTGAGGGCCACGATCTGGTCGCGGGCCTCTCGCAGGGTGGAGGCGAGCCGTTCGTTCTGGGCGGTCACGCCCGCCAGGTTGGTCTGGAGCTCGACGATCCGCTCTTCGAGGATCCTCGAATTGCGCGGCGAGTCGGCGAGCTTGCGGCGCAGCACGGCGATTTCCTGCTCAAGGTACGAGACCTGAGCGGCCTCGTCGGAACCACGAGCGGGCCTGCCGGTGCTGCGGTTGTAGTCGTCATCGTGGGCTGCCACGGTCCTCACCTCCTCCGGGGAGCTGGACGCTTCCAGACCCTACCTGGGACCAGGGGTCCGTAAACCCCTAGATCAAGAAAGATGGAACGGGCGTGTCCGATCTTCGCCCCAGCGTGCTTCCCCTCTGCTAAGGGGGATACCCACCGCGCACCACCCAAAGCGGGCCAGATGTATCGTCGAGCGAAGTGATATCCGATCGCGACCACAAGTCGAGGTCCGATCGTTGTACGAATGGCGGGATTGCTCCAGGAATAGGGGCGACCCGGGACAGAAACGGCAGGGGACCATGTCGGTGACCGAGCAGACGGCGGCGGCCGAGGCGCTGGAGGTGTGGATCGACCAGGATCTGTGCACCGGTGACGGCATCTGCGTGCAGTACGCGCCCGAGGTCTTCGAGCTCGACATCGACGGGCTGGCCTACGTGAAGGGGCCGGACGACGAGCTGCGCCAGCAGCCCGGGGAGAGCGCCCCGGTGCCGCTGACGATCCTTCAGGACGTGGTGGACTCGGCGAAGGAGTGCCCCGGCGACTGCATCCACGTGCGCCGGGTCGCCGACCGGGTCGAGGTGTACGGGCCGGACGCGGAGTAGGACGGGCCGGGCTCAGGCCTGGTGGAGCGGGGCGGCGGTCTGGGAGCGTTCCCAGCCGCCGCTCCGCTGCGTCCAGGTGAGGTCGAGCGAGATGTCGGGCCGGAACCGCGGCACGTCCTCGCTCGAATACCCCTGCGCGTGGCCGGTGATGGCGCCGTCCGAACGCACCGCGATCCGGCTCACGGTGAGGTTCTCGCGCTCGGGGAGCAGGGTGGCCACCACCTCGGGGCGCCCGCCCGGGCCGAAGCCGAGCAGGTAGACGGCGTCCGGCGGGGTGCCGGTCTCGGTGGCGCAGTGCGCGGCGACCACCGTGCCGGGGCGTCCGTCGCCGAGCCGGGCCGGCACGCTGAGCGCCGTCTTGACCGGGAACGGGCCGCAGTCCAGCGGGAGTTGGGCCCGGGCCGGGTCGGGGGCGGCGCTCGCGACGAGGGCCTGGGGGGTGCCGTGCGCGGGCACCGGGGT
>NZ_LFVW01000212.1:0-10117 GCF_001182915.1 Kitasatospora sp. MY 5-36 | reverse complement strand
CGCCTCGCGCAGCTGCGCCCGCCCGTCCGCGCCGGCCCGTCCGGTGAGCAGCCGGGGCATCGCCACCGCCTGGAGCTCGGCCAGCCCGCCCAGCGCCTGCCGGGCGGTCAGCACCGCCTCCAGCCGGCGCAGCCCGTGCACGTCGCCGATCCGGACGTGGGTGCGCTGGGCGGTGGCGCCGTAGCCGAGCGAGGTCAGCGCGGCCTCGGTGACCCGGCGGGTGAGGTCGGCCGGGGTGTCCGGCGGCGGGGTGGGCAGGGCGGCGGAGAAGGCGGTGTCGTAGTGGGCGTGCGCCTCGGCGGGGGCCGGGAGCAGCAGGTAGCCGCGCAGGTCGATCCGGGCGCCGGTGGTGACGGTGGGCGCGCCGGGCAGGGCGGGCAGCGGGCCGAGGCTGCCGACGGTGCCGACCGCCTGGATCCGGTCGCCGCTGATCCGGACGTCCACCACCCGCCCGTCCGCCAGCCGGGCGCCGGTGAGGAGCAGGACCGGGCCGTGCCCGAGCGGGTTGGCCGCCGGGCCGGGCCCGGAGTGCGGCCCGTCGGCGGCTGCGCTGTCCATCGCCCGGCTCCTTCTCGGGCCGGCCCGTGCGGTCGGCCCCGTACGGCTGGCCCGTACCGCCGGCCAGTCCTCCCGATCAATGAGCGTCGAGCCTATGGGCCCGGGGGGCGGGTCGCCGGGAGGCGGGCAATAGTCGTATCGGGTCGGGCCGTGCGGCTCGCGGGCCGATCGAACGCCGGGCCTTGGATCGTCCGTCCGTACCCCTCGCCCACCTGCGGTCTTCGCCGCGGGATACGGATTTCACCTCCGGGCGCGAAACGTGTAATCTCTTCCTCGTTCGCCCCTATAGCTCAGTCGGTAGAGCGTCTCCATGGTAAGGAGAAGGTCTGCGGTTCGATTCCGCATGGGGGCTCTGGTGAGAAGCGGTCAGCTCCGGCTGTGCCGCGGATCACTGTGGCGGTGTAGCTCAGTTGGTAGAGCAAGCGGCTCATAATCGCTGTGTCACCGGTTCAAGTCCGGTCACCGCTACCCCGCGTAGTCGGTCGGGAGATCGCACTCCCGGTCGGCTACTCTTGTTGTGTTCTTATTCGTTGTCCAAGGAAGGCACTCCCGTGGCTGCCACCGACGTCCGCCCGAAGATCACGCTGGCCTGCGTGGAGTGCAAGGAGCGGAACTACATCACCAAGAAGAACCGGCGTAACGACCCGGACCGTCTTGAGATGAAGAAGCACTGCCCCCGCTGCAACTCGCACACCGCGCACCGCGAGACCCGCTGACCCTCTTGCAGGGCGACGGGCCTGTGTGAATTCAGGTCTCTTGCTCCGGGCCGCATCCCTCACAGGGGGTGCGGCCCGGAGTTTTTTTCGTATCCACCCGCGTTCCGAGGAGCCGCCATGGCGCTCGACCCCTCCTTTATCGGGCGTAGCTACCCGCCCACCGAGCCGTACGAGGTCGGCCGGGAGAAGATCCGCGAGTTCGCGACCGCGGTCGGCGACGCCAATCCGGCGTACACCGACCTTGAGGCGGCGAAGGCGCTGGGGCACCCCGACGTGATCGCCCCGCCGACCTTCCCGTTCGTGATCACCTACCGCGCGGCCGGCCAGGTGGTCGAGGACCCGGAGCTGGGCCTGGACTTCAGCCGGGTGGTGCACGGCGACCAGAAGTTCGCCTACACCCGCCCGGTGCGGGCCGGTGACCGGCTGTCGGTCACGGTGACCATCGACAACATCAAGTCGCTGGCGGGCAACGACGTGCTCACCGTGCGTGGCGAGGTGACGGACGCGACCGGCGGGCACGTTGTGACGTCGGTCATGACCCTGGTGGCCCGGGCCGCCGACGAGGCGGGGGAGTGAGCGCGATGGCGATCGACTACGACGAGGTCGAGGTCGGCACCGAGCTGCCGGCGCAGTCCTTCCCGGTGACCCGCGACACACTGGTGCGGTACGCGGGGGCCTCGGGCGACTTCAACCCGATCCACTGGAACGAGAAGTTCGCCCTGGAGGTCGGCCTGCCGGACGTGATCGCGCACGGCATGTTCACCATGGCCGAGGCGATCCGGGTGGTCACCGACTGGGTCGGCGACCCGGCCGCGGTGGTCGAGTACGGCGTGCGGTTCACCCGTCCGGTGCCGGTGCCGAACGACGGGGTCGGCGCGGTGGTCGAGGTCTCGGCCAAGGTCGCCAAGAAGCTGGACGACCGCAGGGTGCAGGTCGACCTGCTGGCCACCACGGGCGGCCAGAAGGTGCTCGGCATGTCCCGGGCCGTCGTCCGGCTCGGCTGAGCGGCCCCGGGGGTCGCGGCGGCCGGGGTCCCGTACGGGATCTCCGGCCGCCGGCGCGGGCCTTGCGTAGATAGTGATTGGCCACTAACTTGGGGCCCATGGCGAAGTCGAGCATCCGGATGAGCGCGGAGGAGCGGCGCGAGAGCGTCGTCCGGGCCGCCCTGACCGAGTTCGCCCGGGGCGGGTACCACGGCACCTCCACCGAGGCGATCGCCCGCCGGGTGGGCGTCTCGCAGCCGTACCTGTTCCGGCTGTTCCCGAGCAAGCAGGCGATCTTCGCCGCGGCCGCCGAGCGCTGCGTCGAGGAGACCTGGCGGGTGTTCGACGAGGCCTCGGCCGGGCTGTCCGGTGAGGCGGCCGCGGAGGCGATGTCCACCGCGTACCTGGGCCTGGTCGAGAACGGCGACCAGCTCATGATGCAGATGCAGCTCTACGTCTCGGCGTCCGCGGCCAGGGCGGCCGGTGAGGACGAGGTGGGGGAGACCGCCCGGCTGCTGTGGGAGGACCTGTTCGACCGGGTCAGGATCCGGATCGGCGGCGGAATGAAGGACGCCACGCAGTTCTTCGCGTACGGGATGCTGATCAACACCCTGGTGGCGCTCGGCTATCCGCCGGACCACCGGATCTGGGCCGGCTTCGACGGGTGCGAGCCGCCCGAGTAGGCGCGCCGCCCGGATGGACGGGCCGCCCGGATGGACGGGCCGCACGGGGTGTCCGTGCGGCCTCTTTTCGGCCCAAAGAAGTTATTGAGCAATAACTACCTAAGGAACCTGGGGGACGTCATGACGGAGAAACCTGCCATGGGCAGAGCGGCGGTCTGGACCCTGGTGATCGTCAGCGCGGCCAGTTTCATGGCCGCCCTGGACAACCTGGTGGTCACCACCGCGCTGCCGTCGATCCGCGAGGAGCTCGGCGGCGGACTGTCCGACCTCGAATGGACGGTCAGCGCCTACACCCTGAGCTTCGCCGTGCTGCTGATGTTCGGCGCCGCCCTCGGCGACCGCTTCGGCCGCCGCCGGATCTTCCTGGTCGGGCTGGCGGTCTTCACCGCCGGCTCCGCCGCGGCCGCGCTGTCCCCGGGCATCGGCGAACTGATCGCCGCCCGCGCCGTCCAGGGCACCGGGGCCGCGGTGATGATGCCGCTCACCCTCACCCTGCTCACCGCCGCGGTGCCCGAGGGCAAGCGGGGGATGGCCTTCGGCATCTGGTCGGGGGTCAGCGGCCTCGCCGTCGCCGCGGGGCCGCTGATCGGCGGCTCGCTGACCGAGCACTTCTCCTGGCAGTGGATCTTCTGGGTGAACGTCCCGGTCGGCCTCGTCCTGCTGCCGCTGGCCTACCTGCGGCTCGGCGAGAGCCGGGGCCCGGGCCGGGCCCTGGACGTGCCCGGAACCCTGCTGGTCAGCCTGGGGATGTTCGGCGTCGTCCTCGGCCTGATCCGCGGCAACCCGGACGGCTGGACCAGCCCGCTGGTCCTCGGCGCCCTGATCGGCGGCACCCTGCTGCTGGCCGCCTTCGTCCGGTACGAGCAGCGGGTCGCCGCCCACCCGATGCTGCCGATGCGGCTGTTCCGCAGCCGGGCCTTCTCCGCCGTCAACGCGGCCAGCCTGCTGATGTACCTGGGGATGTTCGGCTCGATCTTCCTGATCAGCCAGTACCTCCAGGGCGTCGGCGGCTTCAGCCCGCAGGAGGCGGGCATCCGGATGCTGCCGTGGACGGCGATGCCGCTGCTGGTCTCGCCGATCGCGGGCATCCTCTCCGACCGGATCGGCGGCCGGCCGATCGTGGTCGCCGGGCTGGCGCTGCAGGCCGCGGGCCTGGCGCTGTACGGCCTGGTGGTGGACGGGAGCACCGGCCTCGACTACGTCGCCCAGATACCGGCCACCGTGATCTGCGGGATCGGCATGTCGCTGTACTTCGGCCCGACCGCCCAACTGGTGATGGCCAGCGTCCGGCCGCAGGAGCAGGGGATCGCCTCCGGCGCCAACAACGCGCTGCGCGAGGTCGGCGGGGCGCTCGGGGTCGCCGTGCTCGCGGCGGTGTTCTCGGGGCAGGGCGGCTACCAGTCGGTGCGGGCCTTCACGGACGGGCTGGTGCCCGCGCTGTACGTCGGCGCCGCCGCCGTCGGGCTCGGCGCGCTCGCCGCGGTGTTCATCCCGCGGCGGCGGAAGGCGCCGGTCGCGGCGGCGGGGGAGCGGGCGGCGGACCGGGCCGAGCCGGCCCGGGTCTGAACGGGGGCGTAGGGGAGGGGCCCGCCGACGGGAATCGCGTTCCGGTCGGCGGACCCCTCCCCCGTACGCTGGTGGGCGTGCTGGTAGAAAACGACGCCCCCCTCGCCCCGCTGACCACGCTCCGGCTCGGCGGCCCGGCCCGCCGCCTGGTGACCGCCCACACCGACGACGAGGTGATCGCCGCCGTCCGCGAGGCCGACGCGGCCGGCGAGCCGCTGCTCGTCCTCGGCGGCGGCTCCAACCTGGTGATCGGCGACGCCGGCTTCCCCGGCACCGTGCTGCGGATCGCCACCGAGGGCTTCGCCCTGGACGGCACCGCGCTGGAGGTCGCGGCCGGCGAGACCTGGTCCGAGGTGGTCCACCGGACCGTGCGCGACCACGGGCTGGCGGGCATCGAGTTCCTGGCCGGCATCCCCGGCTCCGCGGGCGCCACCCCGGTGCAGAACGTGGGCGCGTACGGCCAGGAGGTCGCCCAGTCGATCACCGAGGTGGTCGCGTACGACCGCACCGCCGACGAGGTCGTCACCCTTTCGAACGCCGAGTGCGGGTTCTCCTACCGGCACAGCCGCTTCAAGGCCGAGCCGGACCGCTACGTGGTGCTGCGGGTGCGGTTCCGCCTGGAGGACAACGACGGGCTCTCCACCCCCGTCCGCTACGCCGAGACCGCCCGGCACCTGGGCGTCGAGCCGGGCGCCCGGGTGGCGGTCGGCACGGCCTGGACGGCGGTGCTGCTGCTGCGCTCCGGCAAGGGCATGGTGCTGGACCCGGCGGACCACGACACCTGGTCGGCGGGCTCCTTCTTCACCAACCCGGTGCTCACGGCCGCGCAGTACGAGTCCTTCCGCACCCGCCCGGGCACCGAGGACGCCCCCGCCTACCCGGCCCCGGAGGGCTGCACCAAGACCTCGGCGGCCTGGCTGATCGACCGGGCGGGCTTCGGCAAGGGCTACGGCGGCGGCCCGGCGACGCTCTCCACCAAGCACACCCTGGCGCTCACCAACCGCGGCTCGGCCACCGCCGAGGACCTGCTGGCACTGGCCCGGGAGATCCGGGACGGGGTCCGCGCGGCCTTCGGGGTGGAGCTGGTGAACGAGCCGGTGATGGTGGGCGTCAAGCTCTAGCACCGCTAGGCGGGTACGGCGGCCGCCTCCGCGGGGGCGCGGTCGCCGACCAGCCAGGCGTCGATGTCCGCCAGCAGCTCCTTGCGGACGGCCTCCGGCGCGACCGAGCCGCGCACCGACTGCCGTGCCAGCTCGGCGAGTTCGGCGTCGGAGAAGCCCAGCACGTCCCGGACCAGCTCGTACTGGGCGGCCAGCCGGCTGCCGAACAGCAGCGGGTCGTCCGCGCCCAGGGCGAGCGGCACCCCGGCGTCGAAGAGCCGGCGCAGCGGCACCTCCTCGGGGCGCTCGTAGACGCCGAGCGAGACGTTGGAGGACGGGCAGACCTCGCAGGTGACCTGCCGGTCCGCCAGCCGCTCCATCAGCCGGGGGTCCTCGGCGGCCCGTACGCCGTGGCCGATCCGGGCGGCGCCCAGGTCGTCCAGGCAGTCCCGGACGGACTCCGGGCCGGACAGCTCGCCGCCGTGCGGGGCCGCCAGCAGCCCGCCGTTGCGGGCGATCGCGAAGGCCCGGTCGAAGTCCCGGGCCAGGCCCCGGCGCTCGTCGTTGGAGAGGCCGAAGCCGACCACCCCGTGGTCGGCGTAGCGGACGGCCAGCCGGGCCAGCGTCCGGGCGTCCATCGGGGACTTCATCCGGTTGGCCGCGACCAGGACCCGGATGCCCACCCCGGTCGCCGCGGCGGCGTGCTCCACCGCGTCCAGGATCAGCTCCAGGGCGGGGATCAGCCCGCCCAGCCGGGGCGCGTAGGACGTCGGGTCGACCTGGATCTCCAGCCAGCGGGAGCCGTCCCGCCGCTCGTCCTCGGCGGTCTCCAGGACCAGCCGGCGGATGTCCTCCTCGTCCCGCAGCACCGAGCGGGCGGTGTCGTACAGCCGCTGGAAGCGGAACCAGCCCCGCTCGTCGGTGGCCCGCAGCCGGGGCGGCTCGCCGGAGCTGAGCGCCTCCGGCAGCCGGACGCCGTGCTTGTCCGCCAGCTCCAGGAGGGTGGCGGGCCGCATCGAGCCGGTGAAGTGCAGGTGCAGGTGGGCCTTCGGGAGGCCCCTGACGTCTCGCGGGTTCAACAGGCGTTCCATTCACCGATACTGCCGTATACGGCCCCTGAACGGGAACCGCCCCCTCTACATCCCCTGAAGGGGTGAAAGGGGGCGGTGCGCCGGGTGAAACCCTGGCGTCGGGTTGACGTCGGCGGACGGACCTGAGGTCAGTCGCGGGCCTCGCCGAGCAGCTTCTGGACCCGGCTGACGCCCTCGACCAGGTCGGCGTCGCCGAGCGCGTAGGAGAGCCGCAGGTAGCCGGGGGTGCCGAAGGCCTCGCCCGGGACGACCGCGACCTCGGCCTCGTCCAGGATCAGGGCGGCCAGCTCGGCGGAGGTCTGCGGGCGCCGGCCGCGGATCTCCTTGCCCAGCAGGCCCTTGACCGACGGGTAGGCGTAGAAGGCGCCCTCGGGCTCGGGGCAGAGCACGCCCTCGATCTCGTTGAGCATCCGCACGATGGTCTTGCGGCGGCGGTCGAAGGCCTCGCGCATCTCGGCGACCGCGTCCAGGTCGCCGGCCACGGCGGCCAGGGCGGCGCGCTGGGCGACGTTGGAGACGTTCGAGGTGGCGTGCGACTGGAGGTTGGTCGCGGCCTTGATGACGTCCTTGGGGCCGCCCCCCCAGCCCACCCGCCAGCCGGTCATCGCGTAGGTCTTGGCGACACCGTTGACCACGATGCACTTCTCGGCCAGCTCGGGCAGCAGGGCCGGCAGCGAGGTGAAGGTGGCGTCGCCGTACACCAGGTGCTCGTAGATCTCGTCGGTGAGCACCCACAGGCCGTGCTCCAGCGCCCAGCGGCCGATCGCCTCGGCCTCGGCCTCGGTGTACACCGCGCCGGTCGGGTTGGACGGCGAGACGAACAGCACCACCTTGGTGTTCTCGGTGCGCGCGGCCTCCAGCTGCTCGACCGAGACCTTGTAACCGGTGGTCTCGTCGGAGACGACCTCCACCGGGACGCCGCCGGCCAGCTGGACCGACTCCGGGTAGGTGGTCCAGTACGGGGCCGGGATGATGACCTCGTCGCCCGGGTCCAGGATCGCCGCGAACGCCTCGTAGATCGCCTGCTTGCCGCCGTTGGTGACGAGCACCTGGGAGGCGTCCACCTCGTAGCCGGAGTCGCGCAGCGTCTTGGCGGCGATCGCGGCCTTCAGCTCGGGCAGGCCACCCGCCGGGGTGTAGCGGTGGTTCTTCGGGTCGCGGCAGGCCTCGACGGCCGCCTCGACGATGTAGTCCGGGGTGGGGAAGTCGGGCTCGCCGGCGCCGAAACCGATGACCGGGCGGCCGGCGGCCTTGAGGGCCTTGGCCTTGGCGTCCACGGCGAGGGTCGCGGACTCGGCGATCGCGCCGATCCGGGCGGAGACCCGGCGGTCGGCGGGGCGGATGGACTGGTCGGGCTGCGGGGTGGAAGCGCTCATGCCTGCATCGTCGCAGAACCGGGACCTACCGGGCATCGGGGTATCGGCATCCGTACGTTCCCGTCCGAATCGCGGCCCGACGGTCCGTCGGAAGGGGTCCCGCCGGACCGGACGTCCGCCGGGGGAGCGGCCGGTCCGGAAGAGAAGCCGGAAGAAGAAGTTCGACCAAACACCCCTCGACCACGTACACTCGCTGCTCGACGGCCCGCCGAGAACCGGAGCTTTCACCGCCTGTGCAGACAGCGGGGGGAGATACGGTAGGTTGGTCGCCACCGGAGCCGCGAGGCACCGTAGGGCAATAGCTCAATTGGTAGAGCACCGGTCTCCAAAACCGGCGGTTGGGGGTTCGAGTCCCTCTTGCCCTGCTGCTAGATCCGTTTTCAGCCCGTTCGCTCCACAGGAGTGAGCGGGCTTGATGCGGAGATGGCACCGATCAGCACCGCTAGCCGACTGGCCGCCCCCACCGGGTGCGCGGCGAAGCCGGCAGGACCCGGATTCAGGTGAGGACGAGTGACG
Organism: Kitasatospora sp. MY 5-36; assembly: GCF_001182915.1. Lineage (NCBI taxonomy): Bacteria > Bacillati > Actinomycetota > Actinomycetes > Kitasatosporales > Streptomycetaceae > Kitasatospora > Kitasatospora sp. MY 5-36. The sequence goes on along the minus strand of NZ_LFVW01000212.1, from coordinate 1,528 downwards.
GAGACCACGGGCTCCACCGCAACGCCTGAGAGCGGCAACCCCGAGGGTGCCGACGGCGCTGCCGAGATCGCATCGGCCGAGGGCGACAAGAAGTCCGGCAAGCAGAAGAAGTCGGGCAAGCGGGCCAAGAAGGGCCTGTTCGCACGGACCGCCCTCTTCTACCGCCAGATCATCGCCGAGCTGCGCAAGGTCGTCTGGCCGACCCGCGGCGAGCTCACCAACTACACCGCCGTGGTCGTCACCTTCGTGGTGGTCATGATGGCCTTCGTGGCCGGCCTGGACTACGGCTTCTCCAAGCTGAGCCTCCTGGTCTTCGGCTGACCGGCCGCCCCACCTCTCGAACAGCCTCCCGACCCGGGCCGATTACTCGGCCCGGGTCGAGCTGTCGGCGCCGGACGTACGCGCGGCTACCGTGGACTCGGTACTGTTGAAGTCTCCGAGACCTCACCTGGCGCCCGCGCGAGCGGCCGTCCGCCGGGCCGGTCGAGGAGCGCGCCACCTTCACCATCTCCAGGAAAGAAGCCGCCACCGTGTCTGAGTCCCCCCTGTACGACGCCGACGAGACCGTCCGCGAGGCGGATGGCGCCGCCGAGCTGGACGCGGCCGAGCCGGCTGACGACGCCGAGTCCGCCGAGCAGATCGTGGACGCCGCGGACAGCGACGAGGACGAGGTCGAGGCGTACGACGAGGCCGAGGCCGGCGAGCCCGCCGAGGAGGCCGCGCTGCACGTGGAGGGCGACGCCGAGGTCGAGGAGTCCGTCGAGGACGCCGAGGAGGCCGAGGAGGAGTCGGCCGACGAGGTCGACCCGGTCGCCAAGTTCCGCGAGGACCTGCGCTTCATGCCGGGCGAGTGGTACGTGATCCACACCTATGCCGGCTACGAGAACCGGGTGAAGCAGAACCTGGAGCAGCGCGCCGTCTCGCTGAACGTCGAGGAGTACATCTTCCAGGCCGAGGTGCCGCAGGAGGAGGTCGTCCAGATCAAGAACGGCGACCGCAAGACCATCCGCCAGAACAAGCTCCCCGGCTACGTCCTGGTGCGCATGGACCTCACCCCCGAGTCCTGGGGCGTCGTGCGCAACACCCCGGGTGTCACCGGCTTCGTCGGCAACGCCTACGACCCGTACCCGCTGACCCTGGACGAGGTCGTCAAGATGCTCGCCCCCGACGTCGAGCGCCAGGCGGCCAAGGAGGCCGGCAAGCCCTCGCCGATCAAGCCGAGCGAGATCCAGGTGCTGGACTTCGAGGTCGGCGACTCGGTCACCGTCACCGACGGTCCGTTCGCGACCCTCCAGGCGACCATCAACGAGATCAACCCGGACTCGAAGAAGGTCAAGGGCCTGGTCGAGATCTTCGGCCGGGAGACCCCGGTCGAGCTCTCCTTCGACCAGATCCAGAAGAACTAGTCATACCGTCTTCGGGGTCGGGGCGGGGGCGAGGAGCCTCCGCCCCGAACCCGTTTTGGTCCAGCGGCGCGGACGCGTTAGCCTGGTCCGATGTGTGTGCTGGCGGCCGGGTGTCGCCCCGG
>NZ_LFVW01000211.1:0-17485 GCF_001182915.1 Kitasatospora sp. MY 5-36 | reverse complement strand
GGGTGTCGCCCCGGTTTCGCACGCACCAGCAATCACCTCTCGGAAGGACCCGGAGAGACATGCCTCCCAAGAAGAAGAAGGTCACGGGGCTTATCAAGCTCCAGATCAACGCCGGTGCGGCCAACCCGGCGCCGCCGGTCGGCCCCGCGCTGGGCCAGCACGGCGTCAACATCATGGAGTTCTGCAAGGCCTACAACGCTGCGACCGAGTCGCAGCGCGGCATGATCGTGCCGGTGGAGATCACGGTCTACGAGGACCGTTCCTTCACCTTCATCACGAAGACGCCGCCGGCCGCGCGCCTCATCCTGAAGGCCGCGGGTGTCGACAAGGGCTCCAGCGAGCCGCACAAGACCAAGGTCGCCAAGCTCACCAGCGCCCAGGTCCGCGACATCGCCACGACCAAGATGCCCGACCTGAACGCCAACGACCTGGACGCCGCGGAGAAGATCATCGCCGGCACCGCCCGGTCGATGGGCATCACCGTCGAGGGCTGAGTTCCCTTCTCGTCCCCTGTGGTAGGGCCCGCGCAGGCCCGTGACACCACAACTCCATTCATCATTCAGGAGCAGCCATGAAGCGCAGCAAGGCCCTGAAGGCCGCGGACGCCCAGGTCGACCGCGAGCGCCTTTACGCCCCCCTCGAGGCCGTCCGCCTCGCCAAGGCGACCAGCACCACCAAGTTCGACGGCACCGTCGAGGTCGCCATGCGTCTGGGCGTCGACCCGCGCAAGGCCGACCAGATGGTCCGCAGCACCGTGATCCTCCCGCACGGCACCGGTAAGACCGCTCGGGTCCTGGTCTTCGCGACCGGCGAGCGTGCCGAGGCCGCGCGTGCTGCGGGCGCCGACATCGTCGGCTCCGACGAGCTCATCGACGAGGTCGCCAAGGGCCGCCTCGACTTCGACGCCGTCGTCGCCACCCCGGACCTCATGGGCAAGGTCGGCCGCCTCGGCCGCGTGCTCGGTCCCCGTGGCCTGATGCCGAACCCGAAGACCGGCACCGTGACCCCGGACGTGGCCAAGGCCGTGAACGAGATCAAGGGCGGCAAGATCGAGTTCCGCGTCGACAAGCACTCGAACCTGCACTTCATCATCGGTAAGGCCTCCTTCACCGACGAGCAGCTGGTCGAGAACTACGCCGCCGCGCTGGACGAGGTGCTCCGCGCCAAGCCGTCCGCCGCCAAGGGCCGCTACATCAAGAAGACCGCGTTCTCGACCACCATGGGCCCCGGCGTCCTGGTGGACCCGAACCGCACCCGCAACCTCCTCGCCGAGGAGGACCCGGCCGCGGTCTGAGCCCCAGTGCTCTAGAGCAGTCCGTACGACGGGCCCGTACCCCCTTCACCGGGGGTGCGGGCCCGCCGTCGTTCCCGGGGAGGGAGCCGGTACGGGGCCCGGCGCGGGCCGGTCGGGCCGACGGGCCGGAACGGTTGCCGGATCGGGACACCGGCGGATGGGAACGACGGGCCGAACCGTCGTACGCTCTGCCGGTCAGACCATGTGGAGCACCTGTGACCGCCGGAGTGTGCCGTGCTGCCCGCCCCTCGCCCCACCGTTCTCGTGGCGGCCCTGCTGCTGCTCACCACCACCGGGTGCAGCCTGCTGGCCGTCCCGACCACCCGCACCCCCGGGGGCCCCGCGCCGGTGCCGCCCAAGCAGGTGGTGCTCTCGGCCGCGCAGGGGCTGGACGACGCCGGCGGCGCCCGGATCGACGTGGTCCAGGAGGGCCCGGCCGGCCGGCGCACCGCGAGCGGCTCCCTGGTCTGGGGCGCCGCGGACGAGGCCGGGCTGGCCGTCACCGACGAGCTGGGCACCGGACGGCTGACCGTGAAGGACGGCGCGCTCGACCTCGTCTACCAGGGCGGCGCGGCCAAGCACGCGGAGCGGAGCACCGCCGAGTCGGTCGACCCCGCGGCGGGCCCCGACCCGGAGGGCTTCGCGGGCGGCTGGACGACCGCGCTGATCACCAACCCGGGCAGCCGGGCGTACGAGGTCGCGCAGGGCGTCAAGCTCACCTCGCTCGGCGGCGAGCAGCTGGCCGGGGTGACCGTGGCGCACTACCGGGGCTCCGCGCCGGTGGCCGAACTGTTTGGCAAGGACGACGAGTTGAGCCCGCAGCGGCGGGCCGCCACGCTGGACTGGTACCAGCGGCACGGGGTGACGGCGATCGGCTACGACGTCTGGGTCGGCCCCGGCATGCAGCTGCTGCGGCTGCGCGAGACGGTCCGGGGGAGCGCGGGAACCACGGTCACCACGACCGATGTCTCGGCTCCCGGAGCGGCGGACGCGACGCCCGCCGCCGGCGGGTGACGGGGGAGCGGATATCCGGCGCGTGGGGCTTCCGGCGATCCGTTAGAGTCCGGATGAGAAACGCATGAGAAGAGCTGACAATCAGCTCTTCGAGGGGGGAAGTCATGGCTGGAACCCGCAAGGCCGCCGTCACCGTCGTCCTCGCCGCCCTGGCGCTGACCGCGACCGCGTGCGACAACGACAAGTCGGCGGACAAGAACGCCGCCCCGGCCGCGCCGACCACGGCCGCCGCCCCGGCCACCCCGTCGGCCGCCGCCCCGACCGGCGCGAAGCCGGAGAAGGTCAGCCCGGCGGTCTTCCTGGAGCAGGTCACCCAGAAGACCGGTGCGGCCAAGTCGGCGAAGGTCGACGAGCTGATCCAGGTCGGCGAGATCACCATGAAGGGCCAGGGCGCGCTGTCCTGGGCCGACGGCCTGGAGGCCGACCTCGCGATGGACCTGTCGGGCTCCCCGCTGGGCAAGGTCCTGGCGCCGATCACCGGCGGGCCGAAGGCGCACTACCTGTACACCAAGGACGCGGTGTTCCTGGGCCTCGGCGGGGAGCTGCTGCAGAACAGCGGCCCGCGCTGGGTGCGCTACACCATGGCCGACATGGCCAAGGCCTCCGGCGGTGCGACCGACCAGCTGCAGAGCGCGGACCCGGTGCAGGGCGTCCGGACGCTGATCGCCGGCGGCAAGGTCACCGAGGTCGGCCCGGAGACGGTGAACGGCAAGGCGACCACCCACTACTCCGGCGTGATCAGCGCCGCGGACCTGGCCATCGCCTCCACCCAGGGCATCACCCAGGCGCAGGCCGACCGGATCAAGAAGGGCCTGGACGCGGCCGGCATCGCCAGCGAGCAGGTCGACGTCTGGGTCGACGCCGACAAGCTCGTGGTCAAGCGGACCGAGCAGGCCGAGAGCAAGGTCGGCGCGGTGAACGTCTCCGTCAGCTACTCGGACTACGGCACCCCGGTGATCGCCGCCACCCCGGTGGACTACATCGACCTCGCCGACCTCCAGAAGGCCGCCGCCGGCAGCTGATCCCCGCCGCCCCGGACCGGAGCCCCGGCGCCGGTCCGGGCTCGGCCGACCCGGTGGACCCGCCCGCCCGAGGGGGGCCGCCACCGGGCCGGTCGGAGAGGGGTGGCAAGGTGGCCGGAACGGGGCCGCCGTCGGACGGGGGCGGGCGAGAGGGGAACGGACGATGGCGGCACGGCAGCGCTTGGCGGCGGTGGCCGTCGTCGCCCTGCTGACCAGCGGGCTGAGCGGGTGCGGCGGGGGCGGGGAGACGTCCGCCACGCCGTCCGGCAGCCCGAGCCTGAGCAGCGCCTCGCCGTCCACCGCCTCCCCGAGCGCCCAGGCCAAGCCCACCGACCGCTCGCCGCACGGGGTGCTGCTCTCCGCCCAGCTGGCCATGCAGACCGCCCGCCGGGCCAAGGTCAGCTACCGGCTCGGCCCGGACGCCGGGTCCGGCCCGCTGTTCTGGCAGCCCAAGACCGCTCTCCAGATCAAGCGCTCCACCCCCGCCGAGGCCGAGCAGCTGATCGTCGTGGACACCGTCGCCTACCAGGGCGGGGACGCCGCCACCGCGGCCAGGCAGGGCGGCCGGCACTGGGAGCGCTTCACCGTCCCGCCGGACGCGGACGGCCACAAGGAGGTCCCGTACGCCGGGCTGATCGACCTGCTGAACCCGGTCGAGGCGCTGACCGCGGCCACCGCCGAGGGGACGGACCCGGTCTTCGTCGGCGAGGAGAAGTTCGAGGACTCGACCGTCGAGCACTACCGGGTCGCCACCACCGCCGAGAAGTACGCGGCCGCCCAGGCCCAGCTGACCGCGGCCCGTCGGGACGGCCTGCGGGCCGCGCTCTCGCCCGGCGGCTCGGCCTCGCTCACCCTGGACCTCTGGCTCAACGACAAGGACCAGCTGGTCCGGCTCCAGCGGACCGGCACCGGGGACAGCGGCCGGCAGGACGACTCGGTGCTCTACACCGACCTCGCCGGGGCGCTGCTCTCGGCGCAGGCGCCGGCCGAGTCGGACACCGTGGACACCGGCGTCCGGACGGTCTCCCCGCTGGCCCGCTGAGCCGCCGGCCCGCCGAGCAGCCGGCCCGCCGGCCCGCCGCACTGACGACCCGTGCCGCGGCGACCCCGGGGGATGCCCCGTCCGAGGGCGATTTGCACCTGGTGAGGGGCTCCGGTTACTGTTGCCGAAGCCAAAGACCGCTGGTTGTCGCCGCGCCCGTCAGGGATCGGTGGCCGAAGGATCTGCGCTTCGTCGCAGGCAGCCCGCGCAGGTGTGTCTGGAGCTTCGACTTCCGGGTCCGCGTTCGCGCGATCGCCCGTCGAGGTCGTCACGAGCCCCGTGCGCCTGCGCACCGGGGCTCATTGCGTTTTCGCAGGAGCTTTCCTTCCCTCCAGTCGGTCCACGGCGACCCAGGTCGACTTTTGCGGTCGGCCCGACTTCGACATCACGGAAGGAGGCGTAAGCCTATGGCCAGGCCCGACAAGGCTGCCGCCGTCGCCGAGATCACGGACAAGTTCCGTGGCTCCTCCGCGGCGCTGCTGACCGAGTACCGCGGTCTCTCGGTGAAGCAGGTCAAGACCCTGCGTCGCTCGCTCGGCGACAACGCCGAGTACGCCGTGGTGAAGAACACGCTGACCAAGATTGCGGCCAATGAGGTCGGGATCACGGAGCTCGACGACCTGTTCAACGGTCCGACGGCTGTCGCCTTCGTCACCGGTGACCCGGTGGAGTCGGCGAAGGCTCTGCGTGACTTCGCCAAGGAGAACCCCGCTCTCATCATCAAGGGCGGTGTCCTTGACGGTAAGGCGCTGTCCGCCGATGAGATCAAGAAGCTCGCGGACCTCGAGTCCCGCGAGGTGCTGCTCGCCAAGCTGGCGGGTGCCCTGAAGGCCAAGCAGTCCCAGGCTGCCGCGCTCTTCCAGGCCCTGCCGTCGAAGCTCGTCCGCACTGTGGACGCGCTGCGCGACAAGGTCGAGCAGGGCGGTGCCGGTACGCCGGCTCCCGCCGCCGAGGACGCGGCCGCCGAGTAATTCGGCAGGCTCACGCCTCGCTGCGGGCCCGTGCCCGCCCAACCCGTACATACGGCACCACCTGCCGATTTAGTGGAAGGACGCCATCATGGCGAAGCTGACCCAGGACGAGCTGCTCGCGCAGTTCGAGGAGCTCACCCTCATCGAGCTCGCTGCCTTCGTGAAGGCCTTCGAGGAGAAGTTCGACGTCACCGCTGCCGCCCCGGTCGCCGTTGCCGCCGCCGGTGGCCCGGCCGCCGTTGAGGCCGTCGAGGAGCAGGACGAGTTCGACGTCATCCTCGATGGTGCCGGCGACAAGAAGATCCAGGTCATCAAGGAGGTGCGCACCCTGACCTCCCTCGGCCTGAAGGAGGCCAAGGACCTCGTTGACACCGCTGGTGCCAAGGTCCTGGAGAAGGTTGCCAAGGACGTTGCCGAGAAGGCCAAGGCCGCCCTCGAGGGTGCCGGCGCCAAGGTCACCGTCAAGTGACTTCTCGCCCCCTCTGAGGGGGCCTGAAGCCGGGCCGATCACCCTTGCGGGTGGTCGGCCCGGCTTTTTCGCGTTCCCGGGCCCCTGGGCCGGGCACGGGGCCCGTTCCGCCGCCCCCGGCCGGCCCGGTCCACCGGTGTGGCCGAACGCCCACTCGGCACCGTCGGTGCCGGACGGTATGGTGATCACCGTCGTCGAGGGCGGCCCCACCACGGCTTCTGTAACGCCGAGGGGGTCGCGGTCGATAGACCGGTCGAGGCCCGCACCGTCGGCGGGCCCTTGACGAACCCGGCGGGGCGCGCGATTCTCAAGGCGCGAGTCCGCCCGGTTGGTCCGCTACTGGATGCATAACCAGTGGCTCCGGCGGGAAATGACTCCACGTGAGTTAGAGCAGTACCCGGTGGGCGTCCGCGCTCGCCGGCTACCGGGAGGAGTCTCCGATTCGGTCTCCGAATCAGAGCTGGACAGCAGTGTGGCCATTGGCTACACTGTCCCTTTGCGCTGCCTGTTAGCTGCTCCGTGACTCGTCGCCCGGAGTTTGCGTTGCCCTGAAGGGGTCTGGCATCGCCTCCGCAAAGCGGCTCTGACCTGGGACTTCGATCCCGGCGGAGGCCAGTGGCGAGGAGGCGGGACCAAGCCCGTGAAGGCCCGGCTGGTACGCGCGTAGTGAGCTCCGAGCCCTCGGAAGGACCCCCCTCTTGGCCGCGCCGCGCAACGCCTCGAACAATTCCGCCGCATCCACCGCCCCGCTCCGCGTCTCGTTCGCGAAGATCAAGGAGCCCCTCGAGGTCCCCAACCTCCTGGCCCTGCAGACCGAGAGCTTTGACTGGCTGCTCGGCAACGCGGCCTGGAAGTCCCGGGTCGAGGCGGCCCTGGAGAGTGGTCAGGACGTCCCCACGAAGTCCGGTCTGGAGGAGATCTTCGAGGAGATCTCCCCGATCGAGGACTTCAGCGGGTCGATGTCGCTGACCTTCCGCGACCACCGTTTCGAGCCGCCGAAGAACTCCATTGACGAGTGCAAGGACCGCGACTTCACGTTCGCGGCCCCGCTCTTCGTCACCGCCGAGTTCACCAACAACGAGACCGGTGGATCAAGTCTCAGACGGTCTTCATGGGCGACTTCCCGCTCATGACCCACAAGGGCACGTTCGTGATCAACGGCACCGAGCGTGTCGTCGTGTCGCAGCTGGTCCGCTCCCCGGGTGTGTACTTCGACTCCACCCTGGACAAGGTGTCCGACAAGGACATCTACTCCTGCAAGGTCATCCCCTCGCGTGGTGCCTGGCTGGAGATGGAGATCGACAAGCGCGACATGGTCGGCGTCCGCATCGACCGCAAGCGCAAGCAGTCCGTCACCGTGCTGCTCAAGGCGCTCGGCTGGACCAACGAGATGATTCTCGAGGAGTTCGGCGAGTACGAGTCGATGCGCGCCACCCTGGAGAAGGACCACACCCAGGGCCAGGACGACGCGCTGCTGGACATCTACCGCAAGCTGCGCCCGGGCGAGCCGCCCACGCGCGAGGCCGCGCAGACGCTTCTGGAGAACCTCTACTTCAACCCGAAGCGCTACGACCTCGCGAAGGTCGGCCGTTACAAGGTCAACCGCAAGCTGGGCAACGCCGAGTCGCTGGACTCCGGCGTGCTCACCGAGCCCGACATCATCGGTGCGATCAAGTACCTGGTGAAGCTGCACGCGGGCGAGACCGAGTGGCGTGACGACGAGGGCCGCGACATCGTGGTCGAGGTCGACGACATCGACCACTTCGGCAACCGCCGCCTGCGCAACGTCGGCGAGCTCATCCAGAACCAGGTCCGTACGGGTCTCGCCCGTATGGAGCGCGTCGTGCGCGAGCGCATGACCACCCAGGACGTCGAGGCGATCACGCCGCAGACCCTGATCAACATCCGGCCGGTCGTCGCCTCCATCAAGGAGTTCTTCGGCACCAGCCAGCTGTCGCAGTTCATGGACCAGACGAACCCGCTGTCGGGCCTGACCCACAAGCGTCGTCTGTCCGCGCTCGGCCCCGGCGGTCTCTCCCGTGAGCGCGCCGGCTTCGAGGTCCGTGACGTGCACCCCTCGCACTACGGCCGCATGTGTCCGATCGAGACGCCCGAAGGCCCGAACATCGGTCTGATCGGCTCGCTGGCCTCGTACGGCCGGGTCAACGCGTTCGGCTTCATCGAGACGCCGTACCGCAAGGTCGTCGACGGTGTGGTCACCGAGAAGGTCGACTACCTGACGGCCGACGAGGAGGACCGCTACGTCATCGCCCAGGCGAACGCCCCGCTGACCGCGGACCTGCACTTCGCCGAGCCGCGTGTCCTGGTCCGCCGCCGTGGCGGCGAGATCGACTACATCCCGGGCTCCGAGATCGACTACATGGACGTCTCGCCGCGCCAGATGGTGTCGGTCGCGACCGCCATGATCCCGTTCCTCGAGCACGACGACGCCAACCGCGCGCTCATGGGCTCGAACATGATGCGCCAGGCGGTGCCGCTGCTGAAGAGCGAGGCCCCGCTGGTCGGTACCGGCATGGAGTACCGCTGCGCCGTCGACGCCGCGGACGTCATCACCGCCGAGAAGGCCGGTGTCGTCCAGGAGGTCTCGGCCGACTACGTCACCGTGGCCAACGACGACGGCACGTACACCACGTACCGCGCCGCCAAGTTCACCCGCTCCAACCAGGGCACCGCCTTCAACCAGAAGGTGCTCGTGGACGAGGGCGCCCGGGTCGAGGTCAACCAGGTGCTGGCCGACGGCCCGTGCACCGACGAGGGCGAGATGGCCCTCGGCAAGAACCTGCTCGTGGCGTTCATGTCGTGGGAGGGTCACAACTACGAGGACGCGATCATCCTGTCGCAGCGCCTCGTGCAGGACGACGTCCTCTCCTCGATCCACATCGAGGAGCACGAGGTCGACGCCCGTGACACCAAGCTCGGCCCCGAGGAGATCACCCGGGACATCCCGAACGTCTCCGAGGAGGTCCTGGCCGACCTCGACGAGCGCGGCATCATCCGCATCGGCGCCGACGTCGTCACCGGCGACATCCTGGTCGGCAAGGTCACGCCCAAGGGCGAGACCGAGCTGACCCCGGAGGAGCGCCTGCTCCGCGCGATCTTCGGCGAGAAGGCCCGTGAGGTCCGCGACACCTCGCTGAAGGTGCCGCACGGTGAGTCCGGCAAGGTCATCGGCGTCCGCGTCTTCGACCGCGAAGAGGGCGACGAGCTGCCCCCGGGCGTCAACCAGCTGGTCCGCGTCTACGTGGCCCAGAAGCGCAAGATCACCAACGGTGACAAGCTCGCCGGCCGTCACGGCAACAAGGGCGTCATCTCGAAGATCCTGCCGGTCGAGGACATGCCGTTCCTGGAGGACGGCACCCCGGTCGACATCATCCTCAACCCGCTGGGTGTCCCGTCCCGAATGAACCCGGGACAGGTCCTGGAGATCCACCTCGGGTGGCTCGCCAAGCAGGGCTGGGACGTCTCCGGCCTCGCCGACGAGTGGGCCCAGCGCCTCCAGGCGATCGGCGCCGACACGGTCGAGGGCGGCACCAACCTCGCCACCCCGGTCTTCGACGGCGCCCGCGAGGACGAGATCACCGGCCTGCTGGACAACACCACCCTCACCCGTGATGGTGAGCGCCTGGTGAACTCCACCGGCAAGGCCCGGCTGTTCGACGGCCGCTCCGGCGAGCCGTTCCCGATGCCGGTCTCGGTCGGCTACATGTACATCCTCAAGCTGCACCACCTGGTCGACGACAAGCTGCACGCCCGCTCGACCGGTCCGTACTCGATGATCACCCAGCAGCCGCTCGGTGGTAAGGCGCAGTTCGGTGGTCAGCGCTTCGGTGAGATGGAGGTGTGGGCCCTCGAGGCGTACGGCGCCGCCTACGCGCTCCAGGAGCTGCTCACCATCAAGTCCGACGACGTCCTCGGCCGCGTCAAGGTCTACGAGGCCATCGTCAAGGGCGAGAACATCCCCGAGCCCGGCATTCCCGAGTCCTTCAAGGTCCTCATCAAGGAAATGCAGTCGCTCTGCCTCAACGTGGAGGTGCTGTCCTCGGACGGCCAGTCCATCGAGATGCGGGACTCCGACGAGGACGTGTTCCGCGCCGCCGAGGAGCTCGGCATCGACCTGTCCCGGCGCGAGCCCAGCAGCGTCGAAGAGGTCTGACGGAGGTTGGGCCGGCCGCAGCAGCGGCCGGCCCGCCCCCAGGCCCCCCTCAGACCACATGAACGACTCTCGACTTACGAAAGAGGGCTTGACGACCAGTGCTTGACGTCAACTTCTTCGACGAGTTCCGCATCGGCCTGGCCACCGCCGACGACATCCGCCAGTGGTCGCACGGCGAGGTCAAGAAGCCGGAGACCATCAACTACCGCACCCTGAAGCCGGAAAAGGACGGGCTCTTCTGCGAGAAGATCTTCGGCCCCACCCGGGACTGGGAGTGCTACTGCGGTAAGTACAAGCGCGTCCGCTTCAAGGGCATCATCTGCGAGCGCTGCGGCGTCGAGGTGACCCGCGCCAAGGTGCGCCGTGAGCGGATGGGCCACATCGAGCTGGCCGCCCCGGTCACCCACATCTGGTACTTCAAGGGCGTGCCGTCCCGCCTGGGCTACCTGCTGGACCTGGCGCCGAAGGACCTCGAGAAGGTCATCTACTTCGCCGCCTACATGATCACCTGGGTCGACGACGAGCGCCGCCAGCGCGACCTGCCGTCCCTGGAGGCGCACGTCTCGGTCGAGCGCCAGCAGATCGAGAACCGCCGCGACTCCGACCTCGAGGCCCGCGCCAAGAAGGCCGAGACCGACCTGGCCGAGCTGGAGGCCGAGGGCGCCAAGGCCGACGTGCGCCGCAAGGTGCGCGAGGGCGCCGAGCGCGAGATGAAGCAGCTGCGCGACCGCGCGCAGCGCGAGCTCGACCGCCTCGACGAGGTGTGGGCCCGCTTCAAGAACCTCAAGGTCCAGGACCTCGAGGGCGACGAGCTGCTCTACCGCGAGCTGCGCGACCGCTTCGGCACCTACTTCTCCGGCTCGATGGGCGCGGCGGCCCTCAAGGACCGCCTCGAGACCTTCGACCTGGCGGAGGAGTCCGAGCGCCTGCGCGAGATCATCCGCACCGGCAAGGGCCAGAAGAAGACCCGTGCGCTCAAGCGCCTCAAGGTCGTCTCCGCGTTCCTGCAGACCACCAACAAGCCCAACGGCATGGTGCTGGACTGCGTCCCGGTCATCCCGCCGGACCTGCGTCCGATGGTGCAGCTGGACGGTGGCCGCTTCGCGACCTCCGACCTGAACGACCTGTACCGCCGCGTCATCAACCGCAACAACCGCCTGAAGCGCCTGCTCGACCTCGGTGCCCCCGAGATCATCGTGAACAACGAGAAGCGCATGCTCCAGGAGGCCGTCGACGCGCTGTTCGACAACGGCCGCCGCGGCCGTCCGGTCACCGGCCCGGGCAACCGCCCGCTGAAGTCCCTCAGCGACATGCTGAAGGGCAAGCAGGGTCGTTTCCGTCAGAACCTCCTCGGCAAGCGAGTCGACTACTCGGCCCGTTCGGTCATCGTCGTCGGCCCGCAGCTCAAGCTGCACCAGTGCGGTCTGCCGAAGGCCATGGCGCTGGAGCTCTTCAAGCCGTTCGTGATGAAGCGCCTGGTGGACCTGAACCACGCGCAGAACATCAAGTCGGCCAAGCGCATGGTCGAGCGCGCCCGTCCGGTCGTGTGGGACGTCCTCGAAGAGGTCATCGCCGAGCACCCGGTCCTGCTGACCCGTGCGCCCCCCCTGCACCGCCTCGGCATCCAGGCCTTCGAGCCGCAGCTGGTCGAGGGCAAGGCCATCCAGATCCACCCGCTCGTCTGCACCGCGTTCAACGCGGACTTCGACGGTGACCAGATGGCCGTCCACCTGCCGCTCTCCGCGGAGGCGCAGGCCGAGGCCCGCATCCTGATGCTGTCCTCGAACAACATCCTGAAGCCGGCCGACGGTCGCCCCGTCACCATGCCGACCCAGGACATGGTGCTCGGTCTGTTCTTCCTGACCTCGGACCGCGACAACGTGAAGGGCGCCGGCCGCACCTTCTCGTCGACCGCCGAGGCGATCATGGCCTTCGACGCCCGCGACCTGGACGTCCAGGCCCCGATCGAGCTGCGCCTGCCGGCCGGCACCGTCCCGCCGCGCGGCTGGACCCCGCCGGTGGACGAGGAGGGCCAGTCCGGCTGGTTCGACGGCGAGCCGTTCCGTCTGACCACCACCCTGGGCCGCGCGCTCTTCAACGAGCTGCTGCCCGAGGACTACCCGTTCGTCGACTACGAGGTGGGCAAGAAGCAGCTCTCCGCGATCGTCAACGACCTGGCGGAGCGCTACCCCAAGGTCGTCGTCGCGGCGACGCTGGACAACCTGAAGGCGGCCGGCTTCCACTGGTCGACCCGCTCGGGCGTCACCGTCTCGATCTCGGACGTCGTCGTCCCGCCGAACAAGCCCCAGATCCTGGAGGGCTACGAGGCGAAGGCGGAGAAGGTCCAGCGTCAGTACGAGCGCGGCCTGATCACCAACGACGAGCGCAAGCAGGAGCTCATCGGCATCTGGACCCAGGCGACCAACGAGGTCGCCGAGGCCATGAACGAGAACTTCCCGAAGACGAACCCCATCTTCATGATGGTCGACTCGGGTGCTCGTGGAAACATGATGCAGATGCGCCAGATCGCCGGTATGCGTGGTCTGGTGTCGAACGCCAAGAACGAGACCATCCCGCGACCCATCAAGGCGTCGTTCCGTGAGGGTCTGTCCGTGCTGGAGTACTTCATCTCCACCCACGGTGCCCGTAAGGGTCTGGCCGACACCGCCCTCCGTACCGCCGACTCCGGCTACCTCACCCGTCGTCTGGTCGACGTCTCCCAGGACGTCATCATTCGCGAGGAGGACTGCGGCACCGAGCGCGGCCTGAAGCTGGCGATCGGCTCCGTGGGCCCGGACGGCGTGCTGCGCAAGGCCGACGACGTCGAGACCAGCGTCTACGCCCGCATGCTGGCCGAGGACATCACGGTGGACGGCAAGCTCCTCGCCACCGCCAACACGGACCTCGGCGACGTCCTGATCGACGAGCTGATCCGCCACGGCATCGGCGAGGTCAAGACCCGCTCGATCCTGACCTGTGAGTCGGCCGTCGGCACCTGCGCCATGTGCTACGGGCGCTCGCTGGCCACCGGCAAGCTGGTCGACATCGGTGAGGCGGTCGGCATCATCGCCGCCCAGTCCATCGGTGAGCCCGGTACCCAGCTGACCATGCGTACCTTCCACACCGGTGGTGTGGCCGGTGACGACATCACCCAGGGTCTGCCGCGTGTCGTCGAGCTCTTCGAGGCCCGTACCCCCAAGGGTGTGGCCCCGATCTCGGAGGCGCAGGGCCGGGTCCGCATCGAGGACACCGAGAAGACCCGCAAGCTGGTCGTCACCCCGGACGACGGCAGCGACGAGATCGCCTACCCGGTCTCGAAGCGCGTGAAGCTGCTGGTCAGCGAGGGCGAGGCAGTCGAGGTCGGCCAGAAGCTGACCATGGGTGCCACCAACCCGCACGACGTCCTGCGCATCATGGGCCAGCGTGCCGTCCAGGTCCACCTGGTCGCCGAGGTCCAGAAGGTCTACAACTCGCAGGGTGTGTCGATCCACGACAAGCACATCGAGATCATCATCCGGCAGATGCTCCGCCGCGTGACGATCATCGAGTCGGGCGACGCCGAGCTGCTGCCCGGCGAGCTGGTCGAGCGCGGCCGCTTCGAGCAGGAGAACCGCCGCGTCGTCGCCGAGGGCGGTCACCCCGCCTCCGGCCGTCCGCAGCTGATGGGTATCACCAAGGCCTCGCTGGCCACCGAGTCCTGGCTGTCGGCCGCCTCCTTCCAGGAGACGACCCGGGTCCTCACCGACGCGGCGATCCACGCCAAGTCGGACCCGCTGCTGGGCCTCAAGGAGAACGTCATCCTCGGTAAGCTCATCCCGGCCGGTACGGGTCTGCCCCGCTACCGCAACATCCGGGTCGAGCCGACCGAGGAGGCCAAGGCCGCGATGTACTCGGCCGTCGGCTACGACGACTACGACCTGTCGCCCTTCGGCGCCGGCTCCGGCCAGGCGGTCCCGCTGGACGACTACGACTACGGCCCGTACACCGGCTGAGTCGCGCGTCACTGACGCAGGGCGGTCACCCCTCACGGGGTGGCCGCCCTGCGGCGTTCCCGGGGGCCCTCAGGGGCCTTCGGGGCGGGCCGGGCAGCCGGACCCGCCGGGGGCGGCGGGGAGCCTTCAGGGGGCGGACGGAAGCCGATTAGGTCATTCGGCGGAAGTCGCGTAGAGTCGTGTTTACCGACGCGGGGTGGAGCAGCTCGGTAGCTCGCTGGGCTCATAACCCAGAGGTCGCAGGTTCAAATCCTGTCCCCGCTACAAAGAAGAAGGGCCCGGAGGCATCAAGCCTCCGGGCCCTTCGGCGTTTCCCGGGCCGGGGCGTTCGCGGGGCCGGCGCCCCCGGAATTTCGGTGGCCGGGGCCGGGCCGCCGCCCGTACCGTCCGGGGTATGAACGCGAAGCGCCCCCTGATCGCCGTGCTCACCGGCGCGGGCATCTCGACGGACTCCGGCATCCCCGACTACCGCGGCCCGCAGGGCCTGTGGCAGAAGGACCCGTCGGCCGAGGAGCTGGTCACCATCGGGCCGTACCGGGACGATCCGCAGGTGCGCCGGAGGGCCTGGCGGATGCGGTTGGAGACGGGCGCACTGGCCGCCGAGCCGAACGCCGGGCACCGGGCGCTGGTCGACCTGGAGCGCTCCGGTCTGCCGCTGCGGGTGCTCACCCAGAACATCGACGGGCTGCACCAGAAGTCAGGGCTGCCCGCCCGCAAGGTGCTCGAACTGCACGGCACGGCCCGGGAGACGCAGTGCCTGCGCTGCCGGGTGGTCGGGCCGATGGCGGAGGCGCTGGCGCGGGTCGAGGCGGGGGAGCCGGACCCGGCGTGCCGGGCCTGCGGGGGGATCCTGAAGCCGCGCGTGGTGATGTTCGGCGAGAACCTCGACCCGGAGGTGCTCGGGCAGGCCGACGCGATCGTTCGGGCCTGCGACGTGTTCATCGCGGTCGGCACCAGCCTCCAGGTGTTCCCGGTGGCGGCGCTGCCGCTCGACGCGGTGCGGAGCGGGGCGGAGCTGATCATCGTGAACGGCGAGCCGACGCCGTACGACGGGGCCGCGGCCGAGGTGATCCGGGAGCCGATCTCTCAGGCGCTCCCGGAGCTGGTGCGCCGACTTGTCCTGGAGCGGGCCTGAGCAGGGGCCGGAAGGGTCATATTCCCGGACGTACCGCGTGCGTACGATGATCCTTCCGGCTTCCCCCCTCTGGCCTGGAGTGATCGACCGATGACGACGACGGCGAAGTTCGACCCCTGGTCGGCGGCGTTCGTGGCCCACCCGTACGACGCGTACGCCGAGCTGCGCGAGCACGCGCCGGTGACGTACTTCGAGCCGACGAACCAGTGGCTCGTCTCCCGCCACGAGGACGTCAGCGCCCTGCTGCGCGACCGCCGGCTGGGCCGCACCTACACCCACCGCTTCAGCCACGCGGAGTTCGGCCGCCCCGAGCCCGACCCGGCGCACGAGCCCTTCCACACCCTCAACGACAACGGGCTGCTGGACCTGGAGGCCCCCGACCACACCCGGATCCGCCAGCTGGTCTCCAAGGCCTTCACCCCGCGCATGGTCGAGGGCCTGCGCCCCACCGTGCGGCGGCTGGCCGGCGAGCTGGTCGACGAGCTGCTCGCGGCCGGCGGCGGCGACCTGATCGCCACCGTCGCCGAGCCGCTGCCGGTCGCCGTGATCGCCGAGATGCTCGGCGTGCCGGAGGGCGACCGGCACCTGCTGCGGCCGTGGTCCGCCGACATCACCGGGATGTTCGAGCTCAACCCCGGCGAGGAGACCGCCCGCCGGGCCGTCACCGCCAGCACCGAGTTCTCCGACTACCTGCGCACCCTGATCCGCGAGCGCCGGGCGGCCCCGGGCACGGACCTGATCAGCGCGCTGATCCAGGCCCAGGAGGGCTCCGACGCGCTCAGCGAGCAGGAGATGATCTCCACCTGCGTGCTGCTGCTCAACGCCGGCCACGAGGCGACCGTCAACACCACCGGCAACGGCTGGTGGGCGCTGTTCCGCAACCCCGGGGAGCTCGCCCGGCTGCGCGGCTCGGTGGACGAACTGCTGCCCACCGCCGTCGAGGAACTGATGCGCTGGGACACCCCGCTGCAGATGTTCGAGCGCTGGGTCCTGGAGGACATCGAGGTGCGCGGCGTCACCGTCCCGCGCGGCGCCGAGATCGCCCTGCTCTTCGGCTCCGCCAACCGCGACCCCGAGCGCTTCGCCGACCCGGACCGCCTCGACCTCGGCCGCACCGACAACCCGCACATCACCTTCGGCGCCGGAATCCACTTCTGTCTCGGCGCCCCGCTTGCCAGACTGGAGCTCACCGAGTCCTACGGCACCCTGCTGCGCCGGGCGCCGGGCCTGCGGCTGGTCCGCGAGCCCGAGTGGAACCCGGGCTACGTGATCCGGGGGCTCAAGGAGCTGCTGGTCGAGGTCTGACGACTGAGGGGGAGAGGGCCGTGGGCAAGGCGACAGGGGCGCTGCTGGGGCTGGCGATCGGGGACGCGCTCGGTCGGCCGACCGAGTTCAAGAGCGTCGAGGTGATCGCTGCCGACCAGCCGGACTGGCGGCAGCTCCCGTTGCCGCAGCGGGCGTTGGTCACCGACGACACCCAGATGACCCTCGCCCTCGGCCGCGGCCTGCGCACCGCCCTGGCGCGCGGGCCGCTCACCCCCCTCCGGCTGGTGCGGCCCGTCCGCGAGGAGTTCGTCGACTGGTGGCGCTCCCCGCAGAACAACCGGGCCCCCGGCATGACCTGCCTGCGCGCCTGCGAGCGGCTCAGCCACGACGAGTACCGCTGGCAGCAGGCCAGCGACGTCGGCTCCAAGGGCTGCGGCGCCAACATGCGGGTCGCCCCGATCGGGCTGATCCGCGAGCTGGACGCCCGGCAGCTCTCCGGCGCCGCCCAGCTGCAGTCCGCGCTCACCCACGGCCACCCGACCGCGCTCGCCGCCGGCGACCTCACCGCGTACGCCGTCCGCAAGCTGGCCGAGGGCGTCCCGCCCGCCGGGCTGCCGGCGGTGCTGCGGGCGTATGCGCTGGCGAGCCGCGAGCGCTACGACGAGTTCTGGCTCGGCGACCTCGCCGACCGCTGGTACGGCAGCTCCCCGCAGGCCGTCATCGCCCGCGGCTGGGACGACTGCCTCACGGTGCTCGACCAACTGGAGGCCGCCCTCGCCGCCCCCGACGTCGAGGCCGACCCCTGCCTGGCCACCGGCGAGGGCTGGGTCGCCGAGGAGGCCTTCGGCACCGGCCTGCTCTGCTTCCTGCTGCTGCCCGACGACCCGGTCGCCGCCGTCCGGAGGGCCGCCTACTCCAGCGGCGACTCCGACTCCCTCGCCTGCCTGGCCGGCGCCTTCGCGGGCGCCCACCACGGCGAGGCGGCCTGGCCGGCCGACTGGGTGGAGCGGATCGAGCACCGGGACGAACTGCTGGAGCTCGGGGCGCTCTGGGACTGACGCCGTACGGGCCGGAACCCGATCCGGGGGCGGCGCGTCGAAGGGCCA
>NZ_LFVW01000210.1:0-19615 GCF_001182915.1 Kitasatospora sp. MY 5-36 | reverse complement strand
CCGCCTTCGACGCCGCCCTCACCCAGGCCGCCGCCCTCGGCCGCGGCCTCGCCCGGGCCGCCACCGACGCCCTGGCGACCGGCGCCCTGGCGCCGCCGGAGTAGGGCACACCTCCCAGCGGTGCACGCACCCCGAGGCGGCGTGCGGCTCCGACGTGGACGACCGGTCCCGCCCCGGGGCCCGTCCTCGGGTCGGCGTCGTGTCCGCTCCGGTGGACGGCGGTGGCCGAGGGTGGGGCGGGGTCCGTTCCGGAGGTGACCACGGCTCAGTACCGGCGCGGTACCGGCGTGATACCAATGCGGCAGCAGGCGGACGGAAGCCCTCCGGGGCGACCGGGCCTGGCGGTACGGTGGGCGCAGCCGTTCGCACCGTCCGTCGGTGCCGGTCCTCACCAGCTCAGGAGCGCGCATGTCAGGGCAGTACCCCGGGCAGTTCGGACCGCCGCCCGGCGGAACGCCGTACGGGCCGGGGCCGGGGCAGGGGCCGGGGCAGGGGCCGGGGTACGCGCCGGGAACGGCGCCGGGCACGGTGCCGGGCGGACTGCCCCGGCCGGTGGCGGTGGCCGGACAGGCTCCGATACCCGGGCGGTTCGGGGTGGTCGCGCGGGTGCTCTGCGCGCTGGCCCCGCTGCTCACCTTCGGTCTGCTCGGGGCCGTCCCCTCGCTGCTGCTGGCGGTCCGGCGCCGACGGGCGTACGACATCCTCGGCGCGGCGGTGTTCTGCGCGCTGCTGCTCACCATGATCGTCTCCGCCGGGATCGCGGGCACCCTGAAGAACCCGGCCGCCGACACCACCGGCTCGATCACCCTGGCCGTGCTCTGGCTCCTGCCGACGGCGCACTTCCTGGTGATGGACAGCCGCGCGGTCTGGCTGGCCGGGCGGCCGGCGCCGCAGGCCGTACCGCCGGGCGTACCGCAGGCCGTTTCGCCGTACGCGGTGCCCGACGTCTCGCCGTACGCGGCGACCGTACCGGGGTACGGCGTACCCGCTCCCGCCGCCCAGGGCCCGGTGACCCCGGCCCCCGAGACCGCCCACGACCTGCGCGAGCTGGGCGAGTTGCTGCGCCGCCAGGCCCGCGAGGACCGGCCGTGACCGCCACTCGGCTGATCGCCGGCCGCTACCGGCTCACCGAGAAGATCGGCCACGGCGGCATGGGCCAGGTCTGGGCCGGCCAGGACGAACGGCTGTACCGCCCGGTCGCGGTCAAGCTGCTCCGCCCCGAGCACCTGGTCCCCGGCGGGACCGGCTCCGGTGGCGAACGGGCCCGCCACGGTGACGAGTTGCGCCGCCGCTTCCTGCGCGAGTGCCGGGTCACGGCCGCGCTCGACCACCCCGGGCTGGTCACCGTCTTCGACGCGGGCGAGGACGAGGGCGAGCTCTACCTCGTCATGCAGCGCATCCCCGGCGTCAGCCTGGCCGACCTCATCGCCGAGGACGCGCCCTTCCCGATCGAGCGCGCGGCGGCCGTCGCCGCGCAGCTGTGCACCGCGCTGGCCGCCGTCCACGCCATCCCGGTGGTCCATCGCGACCTCAAGCCGAGCAACGTCATGGTCCGCGAGGACGGCCGCACCGTCCTGCTCGACCTCGGTATCGCCACCGCCCTCGACACCGAGACCACCCGGCTCACCCTCACCGGGGTGCCCGTCGGCAGCCCCTCCTACATGGCCCCCGAACAGGCCCTCGCCGCCACCACCGACCCGCGCAGCGACCTCTACGCACTCGGCTGCCTGCTGCACGAGATGCTGGCCGGGGAGGAGCCGTTCCGGGCCCCCACCGCGCTCGGCGTCCTGCGCCGGCACGTCGACGAACCGCCCGTCCCGCTGCGGGAGTTGCGCCCCGAGGTGCCGCAGCCGCTGGAACAGCTGGTGCTCGACCTGCTCGCCAAGCAGCCCGCCGACCGCCCGGCCGACGCCCGGACCGTGTACGCGCGGCTGCTCCCGCTGCTGCCCCAGGCCCACGGCGCCCCGCAGCCCCGCTACACCCCGCTGCCGGACCCGGCCCGGCCCTTCCGCTACCCGCACCAGCCGCAGCCGCCGGCCGAGGCGGCCGCCCCGGTTGCCCCGGCCGCCCCGCCGTCGGTGGTCCGCTCCGAGCCGCGACCCTTCCTCATCCCGCCCGCGCCTTCGACCCCTCCGACCCCACCCCCGGTTCCCGCGGGCCCGGACCTCGGCGCCGAGTGCGCCCGGCTCTCCGACCTGGTCGACGCCGGCCGCCACACCGAGGTACTCGGCCTCGCCGCCCGCCTGCTGCCCCGGGCCGAGGCCGAACTCGGCGACGCCGCACCCCTGGTGCGCACCATCCGCAGCATCTACGCCCGCACCCTCCTGCACGAGGGCCACCCCCAGCAGGCCCTCCCCGAGTACCGCCGCCTCGCCGCCACCGCCGACGGCGGCCCGCACGGCCCCCAGGGCCTCGACCACCGCTACCGCGCCGCGATCTGCCTCGACCGGCTCGGCCACGGCCCCGAAGCCCTCGCCGAGTACCAGGCCCTCCTCACCGCCCACACCACCCGCCTCGAATCCGGCCTCGACACCGACCCCGAGCGCGGCTACGACCTCCGCGAACGCATCGGCCTCCACCTCGCCGCCACCGGAGACCCCCAGAACGCCTGGCAGTGGCTCCTCCCCCTCCTCCTCGAACGCGAACGCCGCGACGGCCCCCACCACCCCACCGTCCGCCGCCTCCGCCAATCCCTCTCCACCCTCACCCCCACCGCCACCCCCTGGCCCCCACCCCGCCCCTGAGGCGGTGGCTCGTCGGGCGGGCCGAGGGGAGGACACCGCTTCGCCCTCACCCCCACCGCCGCCCCTTGGCCCCCATTCCGTCCCTGAGGGGCGGGGCATCGGGCAGGCCGTGGAGAGGAGACCGTTCCACCCCCACTCCCACCGCCGCCCCTGGCTCCCATCCCGCCACCGACGCGGTGGCTCGTCGGGCGGGCTGTGGGGTGGGGACCGCTTCACCCTCACTTTCATCGCCGCTTCCTGGACCGCGCCCCGTCACCGAGGGGGCGCGGCGTCGGGTGGGCTGTGGGGAGGGGACCGTTCCACCCTCACCCCGACCGCCACCCCTGGCTCCCGCCCCGCCCCTGAGGGAGCGGCTCGTCAGGTGGGCCGTGGAGAGGAGACCGTTCCACCCTCACCCTCACCGCCGCCCCCTGGCTCCCATCCCGCCGCTGAGGGGGCGGGGTGTCGGGCGGGCTGTGGGGAGGGGACCGCTTCACCCGTACTCTCACCGCCGCCCCTGGCACCCGCCGCTGAGCGAGCGGGGCATCGGGCAGGCAAGGGGAGGGGACCGCAGTGGTCGGTGCCGGACGACCTGTGGGGCAGGACCGAGCCGTCGCTGCCGGTGCGGCAGCGGCGGCTCCATGGATCCGGCCGCCCGCCCTTGGACGACCGGAGCCATCTGCCGCAGGAGTGCGGTTTCGGGACTGGCACGCACCGGGACGGGGGAGCGGCCGCCTCAGCTGCCGTCGACTGGGCGGCACCGTGCCGGTGACGTGGACCGGTCGCGGGTGGCGATCGACGGCTCGCATCGGCGGGCCAACCGTGGCGGCCCACAACGGGAGCGGGTCCGGTCGGCCGTGCCGTGCGGGGCTCGGAGCGGCATGTGGCGGCTGGTGGCCGGGGGCGTCCTGCCGACCGGAGGCTCGCATCGTTGGGTTCGTCGCGATGGCCCGCACGGGGGTCGGGTCCGGTCGGCTGCGCCGATTCGAATCCGGAGCGCCGTGTGACGGTTGGCGGCCGGGGCGTGCCGTCGGCTGTCATGCCGAGAGGTGGCTCCGCGCTGTTGGGACCGTCGCGGTGACTGGCAAGGCGGCTGGGTCCGTCGGCTGTGTCGGGCCGGGTTCGAGGCGCCGTGTGCATGCTGTCGGCTGTCACGCCAACCGCTGGCAACCGCCACGCCAGCACCCGGCGCCTTCCCCCTCCTGGACGCCGTCCTCCGTGGCCGGTTCGGCTCTGGCGCACCGGCCGCCGGATGACCGCGTGGGCGTGGCGTTCCCCCCGTGCGGGCGCCGACCGGTGCGGGGCGGCTGGGAGTGGGAAGTCGGCCGGATCGACTTCCTGCGCTCCTCCGTCCTCCGTGGCCGGTTGCGGCTCTGGCCCGCCAGTCGCTGGACGACCGCGCGGATGTGGCGGTCCCCCGTGCGGGTGCCGACCGGTGAGGGTGGGAGTGGGAAGTCGGCCGGGCCGACTTCCTGTGCGCGTGCGGGCGGGGTGGGGACAGCGGGGTGGTGGCTTCCCGGCCCGGCCCGGGGTGGGGGTGCGGAGGTAGGTTCGGGGGGTGACGACGAATGCTGTGCCGACGGAGACTCCGGGCGCGAAGTTGATCCTGCTGACCACCACCCACCGGGTGGCTCCCGGCCTGCTGGCGTGGCCGGCGTGGGAGGCGTTGCGGTCGGCGGGGCGGGTGCTGGTGGGGGACGAGGGGCATCCGCAGGTGGCGGCGGTGCGGCAGGCCGGGGTGGTCGTGGAGGCGGTGCCGGCCGGGTCGGCGCCCGCGTTGGCGCGGCTGCTGACGGGGCAGCCCGCGGGGACCGGGCCGACGGTGTGGCTGGGCAGCCCGGACGGGGACCCGGGGCTGACCGACGCGCTGGCGCGGCTGGCGGTGGAGCACGCCGGCGAGGTGCCGGAGATCGAGGTGCTGCCCGGCTCGTACGACCTGCCGGGGTCGCGGCTGCTGGACCTGGTGACGGTGATGGACCGGCTGCGCTCCCCGGGCGGTTGCCCCTGGGACGCCGAGCAGACGCACGAGAGCCTGGTGAAGTACCTGGTCGAGGAGGCGTACGAGCTGGTCGAGGCGATCGAGGCGGGGGACCGGGAGACGCTGCGCGAGGAGCTGGGCGACGTCCTGTTCCAGGTGTTCTTCCACTCCCGGATCGCCGAGGACCACCCGACGGAGCCGTTCACCGTCGACGACGTGGCGGGGGACATCGTCGAGAAGCTGATGTACCGGCACCCGCACGTGTTCGGGAACGTCGAGGTCGAGGGCGCCACCGAGGCGGAGGCGAACTGGGAGCAGCTGAAGGCGGCCGAGAAGGCGGACCGCGAGTCGGTGCTGGACGGCGTGCCGGCCGGGCTGCCCTCGCTGGCGTACGCGGCGAAGCTGGTGTCGCGGGTGCGCCGGGCGGGTTTCACGGGGGTGCCGGACGAGGCGTACGGGCTGCCGGCCGAGCTGACGGCCGATTCGGCGGGCCGGCTGCTGCTCGCGGTGGTGCAGCGGGCGCATGACGCGGGGGTGGACGTGGACGCCGCGCTGCGGTCGGCCGCGCGCGGTTACCGGGACGCGGTGCGCGCGGCCGAGGGCCTCGGTCCGGTCGGGGAGTAGGCGCTCAGGCCGCCGTGGCGGTGCGCTCGGGGCGCCGCTGCGGCGGGACGAGTTCGCCGATGGCCTCGCCGACGAGGAGGACGAGTTCGGCGAGCCGCTCCAGGTCGAGGTGGTCGGGCAGGTCCGCCAGCGAGATGATCCGCTCGCCGTCGGGGCCGGCCACGGCGAACAGGTCGATCGGCCCGAGGTGCTTCTCGGCGGTGTCCACGAGGGCGGCGACGTCGCTGGGGCGGCGGATGTCGCCGCAGACGCCGACGACGGGGCAGCCCGGCCGGTCGAGTTCGGCGGCGAGGTCCTCGGCGATGCCGGCGTACTGGTCGGCGATGAGCATTCCGGCGGTGCCGGCGGCGGCGAACCGGCGGGCGAGGCCCGCGCCCGACCCGCCGTCGAGGACCGCGATGACGACGACTGACCCGCTGACCCGCATGGTCTGCTCCTCCCTGTGGGCGACACCGCACCGGCGCCCACGCGTACTGCGGAGGATCGTAGGCACGTCCTGACCCTCCGCAACAGGGATTACCCCTCAGGTGACCAGGCTCACGCCCGCCCCGCGGCCAAGAGTCGGCCAAGAGCTGTCCACGGACCGGCCACGGACCGGCCACGGAGTGTTGGCGTGCCCGACGCGTCCGGTCGCGGAAGCGCGGCGGAGGAGCGGCGGGGAAGCGGCGCCCCGCCGGAGGGAGGGCGCGCCCGTCGCACCGGATACGGTCGGTCCATGCCAGCTCAGCCCGACCCCGCCCGGCCCGCCGCCCCGTCGTCCGACGCCCCCGCCCCGCAGCTGTTCACCTGGGAGTTCGCCGCCGACCCGTACCCCGCCTACGCCTGGTTGCGCGAGCACTCCCCGGTGCACCGCACCACCCTGCCGAGCGGGGTGGAGGCCTGGCTGGTGACCAGGTACGCGGACGCCCGGCAGGCGCTCGCGGACAGCCGGCTGTCGAAGAACCCGGCGCACCACAGCGGGCAGGCGCACCGCACCGGCCGGGTGGGCATCCCGGGGGAGCGGCAGGCGGACCTGATGACCCACCTGCTGAACATCGACCCGCCGGACCACACCCGGTTGCGCCGGCTGGTGTCGAAGGCGTTCACCCCGCGCCGGGTGGCCGAGTTCGAGCCGCGGGTGCAGCAGCTCACCGACCGGTTGATCGACGGCTTCGCGCAGCGCGGTTCGGCGGACCTGATCCACGAGTTCGCGTTCCCGCTCCCCATCTACGCGATCTGCGACATGCTCGGGGTGCCGGCCGAGGACCAGGACGACTTCCGCGACTGGGCCGGGATGATGATCCGCCACGGCGGGGGCCAACGCGGCGGCGTGGGGCGGGCGGTGAAGCGGATGCGGGCGTACCTGCTGGAGCTGATCCACCGCAAGCGGGCGGACCTCGGGGACGACCTGATCTCGGGCCTGATCCGGGCCGGCGACCACGGTGAGCACCTGACCGAGAACGAGGCCGCGGCGATGGCCTTCATCCTCCTGTTCGCGGGTTTCGAGACCACCGTGAACCTGATCGGCAACGGCACCTACGCGCTGCTGCGCAATCCGGAGCAGCGCCGGCTGCTGCAGGAGTCGGTGGTGCGCGGGGAGAGCGCGCTGCTGGAGACCGGGATCGAGGAACTCCTGCGCTACGACGGGCCGGTGGAGCTGGCGACCTGGCGGTTCGCGACCCGTCCGCTGACCATCGGTGGGGTGGACATCCCGGTCGGCGACCCGGTGCTGGTGGTGCTGGCCGCGGCGGACCGCGACCCGGCCCGGTTCGCGGCGGAGAACACCCTGGACCTGGCCCGGAAGGACAACCCCCACCTGGGCTTCGGGCACGGCATCCACTACTGCATCGGCGCTCCGCTGGCGCGGCTCGAAGGGCGTGCCGCGCTGGCCACGCTGCTTTCCCGGCTGCCCGATCTGCGGCTCGCGGAAAGCCCGGAGAATCTGCGCTGGCGGGGTGGTCTGATCATGCGTGGCCTGCGCGAACTCCCGGTGGAATTCAGTCCGGAGAGCCGTTCCCCGCACGCCCCTCCGCACCCCGTTCCGGATGCCTCTTCGACGCCTCCGACCTGCTGAGATCACGCTGACGGGAGGTCGCCGATCGCCCGCCGACGGGGGTGTGAACACCCATCAATCCGGACATAACGCCGCTGTTGGTAGGCGATCGGACACGGGCCGTAATTGTTGTGTGATATCGGTGATATGAGCTTGTGATTGGTCTGATGATCTGTCTACTCTCCCTGGAGTTCGCAGCTGCGGACCTCGTACGCGGAACGCCGAATCCTGCCCGCCGCGTCACGGGAAACCGACCAGAACCCTGGGCAGGGGCGGGGGAACCAGGTTTGTTGCCGTCTCCCCACGGCTTGGGGTGAAGCCGCCCGAGCGGAATCGTTTCCGCTTACGGCGGCCGGGCCACCTCCCGGTCCGAACCCGACAGCTCACCTCGCAGGCGTACGGAGAGGGACCTCTTCATGCTGTTCGTTGGAACTGGCCGTCACCGTCGTCGCACCCAGGCCGAGAAGGCCATCGCCGTCGCCGGTGTGGCCGGCGTCGGACTCGCGATGCCGCTCCTCACCGCCACCGGCGCCTCCGCCGCCCCGGCCTCCACCTGGGACTCCGTCGCCCAGTGCGAGAGCGGCGGCAACTGGAGCATCAACACCGGCAACGGCTTCTACGGCGGCCTCCAGTTCACGTCCAGCACCTGGAAGGCGTACGGCGGCACCGCCTACGCGGCGCAGGCCAACCAGGCCAGCAAGGCCCAGCAGATCTCGGTCGCCGAGAAGGTGCTGGCCTCGCAGGGTCCGGGCGCCTGGCCGGTCTGCTCCCAGAAGGCCGGTCTGACCAAGGGCGGTGCCCCGGCCTCGGTCGACACCTCCTCGGACGCCAAGCCGCAGTCCGCCCCCAAGCAGCAGGCCCCGAAGCCCGCCGCCAAGCCGGCCGAGAAGCCGGTCGCGCAGAAGCCCGCCGCCCAGAAGCCGGCCCAGAAGCCCGCCGCGCAGCCGGTCCAGCAGGTCGCCCCGCAGCAGCAGGCGCAGCCGCAGACCCCGGGCTTCTCCGGCAAGGCCGGCTGGGACGCCGACGCCAAGGTGTACTGGTACCAGAACAACGGCGGCTGGTACTGGACCAGCCACCAGAGCATCTACCAGCAGTACGCCGGCCAGGCCGCCGCCCAGCCGCAGTACGCCCCGCGCGCCGCGCAGCAGGCCCCGCAGGCCGCCGGCCACGACTACACCGTCCGTGCCGGTGACACCCTGTCGACCATCGCCGCCGCGCAGGGCGTGTCCGGCGGCTGGAGCGCGCTGTACGAGCAGAACCACTCCACCGTCGGCGGCGACCCGAACCTGATCATGCCCGGCCAGGTGCTGCACCTCGGCTGAGCCGCCCCACCCGACGCCGGGACCGCCCGCGGCCGGCAGCGCCCCGCGGCCGGTGGTGCCCCGAAGCGGGGAGCACCCGCCGCCGGGGGCGCCCGCCGCCGCGCCGGAGCGCTCGACACCGACGCCGCTCCACCCCGCCGTCCGAAGGGGGCCGGTCCTACCGGTCCCCTTCGTCCGCATTCGCCCGCTCCGGTGGGACAAGCTGGGACAAGCAGGTGAACTACCGGTGGGTAGCAGGGCCACACGGTGAGACGGGACCGAGGCCGACGCGGCCACGGCAGCCCGGGCGGTTAGGCTCTGGTCGTAACGACTCCGCAATCGTCCTGCTGGCAGCACCACCGTCAGACCGGACCCTGCTCTCGCAAGGAGATGCCTCGTGCCGTCCATCGATGTCGTCGTAGCCCGTGAGATCCTCGACTCCCGCGGCAACCCCACGGTCGAGGTCGAGGTCGGCCTCGACGACGGCAGCACGGGTCGTGCCGCTGTCCCGTCGGGTGCCTCCACCGGTGCCTTCGAGGCGCTGGAGCTGCGCGACGGCGACAAGAACCGCTACTTCGGCAAGGGCGTCGAGAAGGCCGTCCTGGCCGTCATCGAGCAGATCGGCCCGGAGCTGGTCGGCTACGACGCCACCGAGCAGCGCCTGATCGACCAGGCCATGCTGGACCTGGACGCCACCCCGGACAAGTCCTCGCTCGGCGCCAACGCCATCCTGGGCGTCTCGCTGGCCGTCGCGCACGCCGCCTCCGAGGCCAGCGACCTGCCGCTGTTCCGCTACCTGGGCGGCCCGAACGCGCACGTCCTGCCGGTCCCGATGATGAACATCCTCAACGGCGGGTCGCACGCGGACTCCAACGTCGACATCCAGGAGTTCATGATCGCCCCGATCGGCGCGGAGTCCTTCTCCGAGGCCGTCCGCTGGGGCGTCGAGGTCTACCACACGCTCAAGGGCGTGCTGAAGGAGCGCGGCCTGTCCACCGGTCTGGGCGACGAGGGCGGCTTCGCCCCGAACCTGGACTCCAACCGCGAGGCCCTGGACCTCATCGTCGAGGCCATCGAGAAGGCCGGCTACGTGCCCGGCCGTGACGTCGCGCTGGCCCTGGACGTCGCCTCCTCCGAGTTCTACGAGGACGGCGCCTACCGGTTCGAGGGCAAGGACCTCACCGCCGCCGAGCTCATCGAGTACTACGCCGAGCTGGTCGCCGCCTACCCGCTGGTCTCCATCGAGGACCCGCTGGACGAGTCGGACTGGGCCGGCTGGAAGGCCATGACCGACAAGCTGGGCGACAAGGTCCAGCTGGTCGGCGACGACCTGTTCGTCACCAACCCGGCCCGTCTGGCCCGCGGCATCGAGACCGGCACCGCCAACGCGCTGCTGGTGAAGGTGAACCAGATCGGTTCGCTGACCGAGACCCTGGACGCCGTCGAGCTGGCCCAGCGCAACGGCTACCGCTGCATGATGTCGCACCGCTCCGGCGAGACCGAGGACGTCACCATCGCCGACCTGGCCGTCGCCACCAACTGCGGCCAGATCAAGACCGGTGCCCCGGCCCGCTCCGAGCGCGTCGCCAAGTACAACCAGCTGCTGCGCATCGAGGAGATCCTCGACGACGCCGCCGAGTACGCCGGCCGCGGCGCCTTCCCGCGCTTCCGCCACGAGGGCTGAGCGCTCCCGGTAGCGCACGCCTGACCGGTGCCCCGCCGTTCACCCCGTAGGGTGGACGGCGGGGCACCGTCGCGACCAGGAGGGGATACGGGAGATGGCTGGCTGGAGGATCCCGGGCTTGGCGGCCCGGCCCCGGTTCACGAGCCGGGCGACCGTCCTCGTCCTGGTGCTCTGCTCGCTGGTGGCGATCCTCGCCTACCCGACGCGGCAGTTCATCTCCCAGCGCGCCGAGATCTCCGCCCAGCGGGCGAAGGCCGACCACGCGCGCCAGCAGGTCGAGCAGCTGCGCCGGGAGAAGGCCCGCTGGCAGGACCCGGAGTACGTCAAGGCGCAGGCCCGCGCCCGGCTGCACTACGCGGTGCCGGGGGAGACCCCGTACATCGCGGTGGACCCGGCCGGCCAGGCCTCCGCCAGGACCTCCTCGTCCGCGGGCGGGGCCGCCTCCGGGCCGAACGCGGCGCCCGGCGGCGCCGCCGGCCAGGCGAAGGCCGCCAAGCCCTGGTACGCCAGCATCTGGGACTCGGTGGACGCCGCCGACACCGCCGCGGCGGCCCCCCCCCCCCCCCCCCCCCCCCCCCCCCCTCCACCCCCCTTCCCCTCCCACCGTCCCCCGTTGGAGACACCTCCCCCCATGACCACTGAGAACCACCCCACCGTCTCCGACGCCGACGTCGCGGCCATCGCCGCCCAGCTCGGCCGGGTGCCGCGCGGCCTGCGCGGCGTGGCGCACCGCTGCCCCTGCGGCAACCCGGACGTCGTGGAGACGGCTCCCCGGCTGCCGGACGGCACGCCGTTCCCCACGCTCTACTACCTGACCTGCCCCAAGGCCGCCTCGCTGATCGGCACCCTGGAGGCGGAGGGCGTGATGAAGGACCAGAGCGCCCGGCTCGCCGAGGACCCGGAGCTGGCCGCCGCCTACCAGAAGGCGCACGAGGACTACATCGCCCGGCGCGACGCGATCGAGGTGCTGGAGGGCTTCCCGAGCGCCGGCGGCATGCCGGACCGGGTGAAGTGCCTGCACGTGCTGGTCGGCCACTCGCTGGCGGCCGGCGAGGGCGTCAACCCGCTCGGCGACGAGGCGATCGGCATGCTGGAGGACTGGTGGGCCAAGGGCCCGTGCGTCTCCCCGGCCGAGGTCGAGGCGGCCGGTGAGCGGGTCGCCCGCAACCGCGCCAAGGAGCAGGACCACGAGGCCGTGATCGCCGCCAAGCAGCAGAAGGCCGCCGAGCGCGCCGCGAAGAAGCGGGCCGCCGAGGACGCCGCGGCGGAGCGGGAGTCCGAGTGAGCGCGACCCGGGTGGCCGCGATCGACTGCGGCACCAACTCGATCCGCCTGCTGGTCGCCGACCTCGACCCGGGGACCGGGGAGATCACCGACCTGGACCGCCGGATGATCGTCAACCGGCTGGGCCAGGGCGTGGACCGGACCGGCCGGCTGCACCCGGACGCGCTGGCCCGCACCTTCGCGGCCTGCCGGGAGTACCAGGAGGTCATCTCCGGTTTCGGGGTCGGCCCCGAGCGGGTCCGCTTCGTCGCCACCAGCGCCTCCCGGGACGCCGAGAACAGCGACGAGTACGTCAAGGGCGTGCGCGACATCCTGGGCGTCGAGCCCGAGGTGGTGAGCGGCGAGGAGGAGGCACGGCTGTCCTTCGTGGGCGCCACCAAGGAGCTGACCGGCGGTCAGTTCCCCGGCCCGTACCTGGTGTTCGACCTCGGCGGCGGCTCCACCGAGTTCGTGCTCGGCACGGACGACGTGCAGGCGGCGCGCTCGGTGGACATCGGCTGCGTGCGGCTCACCGAGCGGTACTTCGGCGACGCCGAGCTGCCCTCCGAGGCGCAGGTCGAGGCCGCCCGGGCGCACGTGCGGGCCGAGCTGGACCGGGCCGAGGAGGTCGTCCCGCTGACCGGCGCGGCCACCCTGGTGGGCCTGGCCGGGACGGTCACCACGGTGTCCGCGATCGCCCAGGGCCTGCCCGGCTACGACTCGGCGGCGATCCACCACTCGCGGATCAGCCGGGAGCGGGTCGCCGGGATCGCCCGGGAGCTGCTGGCCGCCACCCACGCCGAGCGCGCGGCCATCCCGTCGATGCACCCGGGCCGGGTGGACGTGATCGCGGCCGGGGCGCTGGAACTGCTGGAGATCATGGAGCGCACCGGCGCCGCCGAGGTGGTCGTGAGCGAGCACGACATCCTGGACGGAATCGCCTTCGGTATCGCCTCCTGACCCCGTGCGGGGCTTACCCGACCGGCCCCGGCACCCCTTTCGGGGGGCCGGGGCCGGGGCGCGCCCGAGCGCGGGTGGGAAAGTTCGTGAATTTCTTCACATGGGGATCCGGCCATTCGCCGCACCGGCCCGCCCACTACGTCCGAAATGTGGGACCGAAGGCCCGTCGGCCGGGTGGCCCATGGGATCGCAGGTCAGGCCTCGTTTGAGGTTTGAAAATCGAAATCACGTGCGGGAACCCGGGCGTTGTGCGGATCGTTGCTGCTCAGGCCGGTGGTGCTCCGCCGTGCGTTCGCGCGGGGCCGCCCAGGGGTGGGGGCCACCGCGCCGGGCCCGGTTTTGCGGCCGCGCAGTGTAGCACGGGGGGTCCGTCAACTTGTGACCGGGCTCACGAAGGCTGCTCCGGACGGTGCTGGATACTTTCGGATATGAGCACCACGGAGCGTCCTCGCATCCTCATTGTCGGCGGTGGTTACGTCGGCCTGTATGCCGCGATGCGCATCCTCAAGAAGATGCGTTACGGCGAAGCGACCGTCACGGTCGTCGACCCGCGGTCGTACATGACGTACCTGCCCTTCCTCCCCGAGGCGGCCGGCGGCAGTGTCGCGCCTCGCAACCTCATCGCGCCGCTGCGCAGCACCCTGAAGAAGGCGGAGGTGCTGACCGGGTCCGTCACCGGCATCGACCACGCCCGCAAGGTTGCCACCATCCAGCCCGCGGCCGGTGACAGCTACGAGCTGCCCTTCGAGTACCTGGTCGTCGCGACCGGCTCGGTCTCCCGCACCTTCCCGATCCCGGGTCTGGCGGAGAACGGCCTCGGCATGAAGACGGTCGAGGAGGCCATCGGCCTCCGCAACCACGTCATGGCCCAGCTCGACAAGGCCGAGTCCACCACGGACGAGGACATCCGCCGCAAGGCGCTGACCTTCGTGGTGATCGGTGGCGGCTTCGCCGGCATCGAGACCGTCGCCGAGGTCGAGGACATGGCCCGCGACGCGGCCAAGCTGTACAAGACCGTCAGCCGCGAGGACATGCGCTTCGTGGTGGTCGAGGCGGCCAACCGCATCCTCCCCGAGATGGGCCCGGACCTCGGTCTGTGGACCAAGGAGAAGCTCGAGGAGCGCAACATCGAGGTCTACATCGAGACCTCGATGGACTCCTGCGTCGACGGCCACGTCATGCTGAAGAACGGCATGGAGATGGACGCCTCCACCATCGTGTGGACGGCCGGCGTGAAGCCGAACCCGGTGCTGGCCAACTTCGGCCTGCCGCTGGGCCCGCGCGGCCACGTCGACACCGCGCCGACCCTCCAGGTCCAGGGCTTCGACTACGTCTGGTCCGCCGGCGACAACGCCCAGGTGCCGGACCTCGCCGCGGGCGAGGGCGCCTGGTGCCCGCCGAACGCCCAGCACGCCAGCCGTCAGGCCGTCGTCCTCGGCGACAACGTGATCTCCGGCATGCGCGGCTTCCCGCAGAAGGAGTACAAGCACAAGAACCTGGGTGCGGTCGCCGGTCTCGGCCTGCACAAGGGCGTGGCGATCCTCTTCGGCAAGTACAAGCTGAAGGGCCGTCCGGCCTGGTGGTTCCACCGCCTGTACCACGGTGCGATGGTGCCGACCTTCAACCGCAAGGTCCGCGTCTTCACCGACTGGACCCTCGCGATGTTCCTCAAGCGCGAGATGGTCGGCCTCGCCCAGATGGAGAAGCCGCAGCTTCCCATCCAGGAGGTCACTCCGCCCACCAAGCCCGTCGAGGCCGCCAAGCCGGCCGCCGACAAGGAACTCGCCAGCAAGTAAGCGACTGAGACCCCGGTGTGGGAGCACCGGGGTATGAGTCGGAGGCTCTCCGCCCGGCAGCGTTGCCGGACCACGACCTCCGTGGTGCTCAGCCGGACGTGCGACCGGGCGGAGTACAGAAGTAGAAGGTCCCCTGCCGAACCCTCCGGCAGGGGACCTCTCTCGTTCCGGGACCGGTCAGTCGGTCTTGATGCTCTCCAGGATGTCCAGCTTGGACGCCCGGCGGGCCGGCCAGATCGCGGCCACCAGGCCGACCACCCCGGCCAGCGCCAGGAACATCGCCAGCTGGCCGAACGGCAGGACCGTGGTCAGGCCGGAGAGGCTGGACTTCAGGGTGCCGTTGATCGCCCAGGCGATGAAGCAGCCGAGCAGCAGGCCGATGCCGGCGCCGAACAGCGAGATCACCACGGACTCCAGACGGACCATCCGCTTGATGCCGCCGCGGTCCAGGCCGATCGCCCGCAGCATCCCGATCTCGCGCTTGCGCTCGAAGACCGACATCGCCAGCGTGTTGACCACGCCCAGGATCGCGATCAGGACCGCCATCCCCAGCAGGCCGTACATCAGGTTCAGCGCGAAGGTGATGGTCTGGCTGAACTCGTCCCGGACGTCCTGCTTGGACTTCACCTCGATCACCGGGTTGGCGCCGGTGGCGTCCTTGAGGGCCTGCTTGAGGCCGTCGGTGGCGCCGTCCTTGCCCTTGACCAGGACGTCGGAGATGTACGGCTTCGGCTCGTGCTTGGCGATCTCGCTGTTGGCCAGCATGACCGGGCCGAGCATGCCGCCGGTCTTGTACACGCCGCCGACGGTGACCTTGCCGGTGGACTCGTCCGGGTAGGCCACGGTCAGCACCGAGCCGGTGGTGGCGTTCAGCTTCTTGGCGGCGTCCTCGTCGAGCAGCAGCTGGCCCTGGCCGAAGCCGGCGGTGGAGCCGCTGGTCAGCTCGACGTCGGCGAGCTGGTCCAGGACGGCCGCGTCCAGGCCGTTGACCGTCCTGCTGGTGCCGTCGAGCTCCCAGTACGCGGTCGTCATCGCCGAGGAGGCGGCCACCCCGGGGGCCTTGGCGATCTGGGCGGGCACCTGCGCGGACAGGCTCATGCCGTTGGCGGCCCCGACGATGAAGTCGGCCTTCATCGAGCCGGTGACGGCCCGGTCGATGGTGTCGTTGACCGAGGCGCCGATCACGGTGAGCCCGGTGACCAGGGTCAGACCGATGGTCAGCGCGGCGGCGGTGGCCGCGGTCCGGCGCGGGTTGCGCACCGCGTTCCGCTGGGCGAGCCTGCCCGGGGTGCCGCCGAGCCGCAGCAGCGGGCCGACCAGCGCGACCACCGGACGGGAGAGCAGCGGCAGCAGGACGAACACGCCGATCAGGGCCAGGAAGGCGCCCAGGCCGACCGGCAGCCGGCCGCTGTCGTTGCCGGTGGAGGCGCCGTAGCCGATCAGGGCGAGGCCGCCGCCGGCGAGCACCGAGCCGATCGTGTTGCGGACCACCAGGCTCTTCTGGGAGACCGGCTGGTCGCCGCTGCTCATCGCGGCCACCGGGGCGATCCGGGAGGCGCGCATGGCGGGCAGCAGGGCCGACGTGACCGTCACCAGGACGCCGACCACGACCGTCACCACGACGGTGAGCGGCTTGATCACCAGCGAGCCGTTCGGCATGTTCTCGTTCATCGCGCCGATCAGCGACTGCATCCCGGCGCCGATCCCGATGCCGGCGGCCAGACCGGCCACCGCGGAGACGGTGCCGATCAGCAGCGCCTCGATCAGCACGGACCGGGTGACCTGCTTGCGGCTGGCACCGATGGCCCGCATCAGGGCCAGCTCCTTGGTGCGCTGGGCGACCAGCATGGTGAAGGTGTTGGCGATGATGAAGATGCCGACGAAGAGCGAGATGAAGGCGAAGACCAGGAGCATCGTGCGCATGCTGCTGGTGCTCCTGGTGATCATCTCCTGCTCGTCGGCCTTGAGCTTGGCGCCGGTCTCGATGTCGAACTGGTGGCCGGAGGGCACCACGGGCTGGGCCTGGGCGAGCAGTACGTCCTGGCTGGTGCCGGGCTTGGCGGTGAGCACGACGCTGCTGTAGCGGCCGGGCTCCAGCAGGGTCTGCTGGGCGGTGGCCCGGTCGAACAGGGTGAGCGAGCCGCCGGTGTTCACCACCGGGTCGTCGGTGGTGAAGATCCCGGTGAGCTTCGCCTCGATCACCGGTCCGTTGGCGGCGACCCGGACGGTGTCGCCGACCTTGTAGCCCGCCTTGTCGGCGGTCTTGCGGTCGAGCGCGACCTCCTTGGCGGCCTTCGGGCCCTGGCCCTCGGCCATCGGGTAGCGCGGGTCCTTGCCGTCCTGGCCGGGTGCGAAGTTGGCGCCCTTGGCGGCCCAGACCTGGCCGATCAGGTTGCCCTTCTTGTCGGCCACGCCGGTGAAGCCGCTGACCACGCCGCGGGCGCCGGCGGTGCCCGGCAGGGCGGCCAGCTGCTGGACGGTGGCGTCGGTGAGGGTGGCGGAGCCGCCCTCGCTCTTCTGCCGGGCGGAGGCGTTGGAGCCGGCCGCGCGGTCCACCACCTGGACCGAGACGTCCGAGTAGCTCTTGGAGTTGCTGTCCCGCATGGCCTTGCCGAAGGTGTCGGAGAAGACCATGGTGCCGGCCACGAAGGCGGTGCCGAGCATGACGGCCAGGGCCGTCATCAGCAGCCGGCCCTTGTGGGCCAGCACGTTGCGCAGTGCGGTGCGATACATGGGGTGTCCTGGGAAGGTCGGTGAGCGGGCTGCGACTGCTGCGCCGGACTAGCTGGTGCGGCCCTTGGCGTCGAAGCGGCGCATGCGGTCCAGGACGGTGTCGGCGGTGGGCTGGTGGAGTTCGTCGACGATGCGGCCGTCGGCGAGGAAGACGACGCGGTCGGCGTAGGAGGCGGCGACGGGGTCGTGGGTGACCATGACGACGGTCTGGCCGAGCTCGCGCACGGAGTTGCGCAGGAAGGAGAGGATCTCGGCGCCGGAGCGGGAGTCGAGGTTGCCGGTGGGCTCGTCGGCGAAGATGATGTCGGGCTTGCCGGCCAGGGCGCGGGCGCAGGCGACGCGCTGCTGCTGGCCGCCGGAGAGCTGGGAGGGCCGGTGGCTGAGGCGGCCGGAGAGGCCGACGGTGTCGACGACGCGGTCGAGCCAGGGCTTGTCGACCTTGCGGCCGGCGATGTCCATGGGGAGGGTGATGTTCTCCAGGGCCGTCAGCGTGGGGAGCAGGTTGAAGGCCTGGAAGATGAAGCCGATGTGGTCCCGGCGCAGCTGGGTGA
This sequence comes from Kitasatospora sp. MY 5-36, assembly GCF_001182915.1. Lineage (NCBI taxonomy): Bacteria > Bacillati > Actinomycetota > Actinomycetes > Kitasatosporales > Streptomycetaceae > Kitasatospora > Kitasatospora sp. MY 5-36. The sequence continues at coordinate 1,970 of NZ_LFVW01000210.1, read as the reverse complement.
GCTGCTTGTCCTTGAGGCCGACGAGCTCGGTGTCGCCGATGGTGGAGGAGCCGGAGGTAACGGTGTCGAGGCCGGCCATGCAGTGCATGAGGGTGGACTTGCCGGAGCCGGAGGGGCCCATGATGGCGGTGAACTCGCCCTGGGGGAACACGACGCTGACGTTGTCGAGGGCGACGACGCGGGTCTCCCCCTCCCCGTAGACCTTGTTCAGGCCGGTGGCTCGGGCGGCCGCCAGGCCGGTGCGGACGGCGGTTGCGGTCGACGTGGTCACGGGGACTCCTAGTGCTCGCGGACTTGTACCTCCATGCTCCGCGACGTGATCATGGTTCTGCGTCGCTCCGCCGGACGGTTGGTCCTACCACCGCTGGGCGTAGGGGCGGGCGACCCCCTCCTCCTGCGGTATGACGTGAACCCTGAGGCGGACGGATGGCCGGAACGGATATCCTTCGTGGCCGAATCCCGGACAGTTCGTCAGATGGCAAGGAAACATGACAACTTCCGGGGCTGGGAACATGCGAAAGGGTGATCCGGGAGACTAGGCTCAAGGGGGTCCCACAGACGCCCGGATGGTGGAACGCAGACACGGGCAGCTTAAAACTGCTTGGCCGCGAGGCCGTGCCGGTTCGAGTCCGGCTCCGGGCACCGATCACCCGGCGGGGGCGCGACGGCGTCCCCGCCGGTCGTTGTTCACCGGATCCTCCTCGCGGCGTATCCCGGAATTTTTGCCAAGCCATTACCCTTGTGCATGGGCGGTGCAGTGCCGCCACGGAGGGAATGAGCAATGAGAAGCAGCAACCCGGTCTTCTCGCGGGAGGGGTCCTTCACCCGCGACTCCGGCTACGCGGGGTTCGGTACCGCGCAGGCCGGGACCCAGCACGGCCAGAACCAGTACGGCCAGAACCCCTACGCGGGTACGCCCTACGCCCAGCAGCAGGCGCAGGGCCAGCCCATGACCGACGAGCAGCTCTACGAGCTGTACAACGGGCCCTCGGCGGGCCCGGCGGCCACCGGGCGGATGACGCTGGACGACGTGGTCGCCCGCACCGCCATGACGCTGCTGACGCTGGTCGTCGCCGGCGCGGTGGCCTGGTTCGCGCTGCCGTTCGAGAACTTCGGCTTCGCGATCGGCGCCAGCCTGGTGGCCACGGTCCTCGGCCTGGTGGTCTCCTTCAAGCGCAGCGTCAGCCCGCCGCTGATCCTGACCTACGCGGCCCTCCAGGGCTTCGCGATGGGCGCCGTGTCGCACGCAGCCAACACCATGCTGAACGGCATCGTGATCCAGGCGGTGCTGGGCACGGCGGCGGTCTTCGCGGCGACGCTGTTCGCCTACAAGAGCGGCCGGATCCGGGTCACCGCGCGCTACCAGCGGATCGGCATCTCGATCGCCCTGGGCTTCGTGCTGCTGATGCTGGTCAACATGATCGCGATGGCCTTCGGCGCCGACATGGGCCTGCGCTCCGGCCCGCTGGGCATCGTGGTCGGCCTGATCGGCATCGGCCTGGGCGCCTTCTTCCTGTCGCTGGACTTCGCGGAGATCGAGGAGGCCATCGCCCAGGGCGCCCCGCAGCGGGAGTCCTGGCGGGCCGCCTTCGGGCTCACCGTGGCGCTGGTCTGGATCTACGTGGAGATGCTGCGGCTGATCGCGATCCTGCGCGGCGACGACTGACGGTCCCTTCCTTCGTGAACCACTGCCGCCGGGCCCCGGAGCGACTCGCTCCGGGGCCCGGCGGCTTTTCGCCTAGGCTCGCTGCCATGCATGACATAGAGCCCCACGACGTAGCGCCCCTGGACGTGGACCCCCTGGTCGAAGCCGTCGAGTCCCTGGCGGATCGTTTCCGCTCGCTGCCGCAGAGCAAGCTGCTGGGCGCCGTGCCCGGGTACGGGTCGCGGGCGGCGGCCGCGCTGGAGCTGGCCCGGCGGCTGGTCGCGCTGACGGCGGCGGGTCGACGTTGACGACCAGGTCCAGGCCG
>NZ_LFVW01000209.1:0-17556 GCF_001182915.1 Kitasatospora sp. MY 5-36 | reverse complement strand
CCGCCGGGGCCGTACGCCCGCCCGGCCCCACCGCGTCCCCGTCCGGCACGACCGGAGGCCCGCCGCACCCCGCCAGGACCGCCACGCAGCAGGCCACCGCCGCCACGCCCCGCGCCCACACCCGTCCACGGCGCCGCATCCCGGGGCCCTCCCACTGTTCAAGTCCGATGCCCGGAACAACGAGAACCCTCCCAACGAAGACACGCCGCCCCCGAAACCCCCGCTCCCGAAACCCCGGACCGCTTCCGGCCAACACATTCCGGGAAAGAGAAGGTGAATGGACCCAGAACACCCCGCCCAGGGAGGCCCCCGCCATGGCGTCAGAACAGCAGCTGAACCCCGGCAGCTGCCAACCCCTCGGCGCCCGCCACCACCTGGACCGCACGGGCCGGCGAGGCACCAACTTCGCCCTCTGGGCCCCCGCCGCCGAAGCCGTCGAACTGTGCCTGTTCGACGAGGACGGCCAGGAGACCCGCCACCACCTCACCGAGCAGGACGTCCAGGTCTGGCACGGCTTCCTCCCCGGCGTACGCCCCGGCACCCGCTACGGCTACCGCGTGCACGGCCGCTGGGACCCGTGGACCGGCGCCCGCTGGAACCCCGCCAAGCTGCTGCTCGACCCGTACGCCCGCGCCGTCGACGGCTGTTACACCTCCCACGACGCCGCCTGCGCGGCCGTCCGCAACTGGCCCGAGGCGGACGTCGCCGACACCGTCCGGGACAACCGCGACTCCGCGCCGTACGTGCCCAGGTCCGTGGTCGTCCACGACGAGGACGACTGGTCCGACGACCGCCGCCCGAAGACCCCGTGGGCCGAGACCGTCCTCTACGAGCTGCACGTGCGCGGCTTCACCATGCGCCACCCCGACGTCCCCCCGCCGCTGCGCGGCACCTACGCCGGCCTCGCCCACCCCGCCGCCCTCGCCCACCTCACCCGCCTCGGGGTGACGGCCGTCGAACTGCTGCCGGTGCACCAGTACGCCAGCGAGGACCACCTCCAGGCCCGCGGCCTGGTCAACTACTGGGGCTACAACACGATCGGCTACTTCGCCCCGCACGCCGGCTACTCCGCCTCCGGCTCCCGCGGCGGCCAGGTCGGCGAGTTCAAGCGGATGGTCCGCGCCCTGCACGCCGCCGGGATCGAGGTGATCCTGGACGTGGTGTTCAACCACACCGCCGAGGGCGCCGAACTCGGCCCCTCGCTCAGCCTCCGCGGCATCGACAACGCCGCCTACTACCGCCTCCCGCCGAACCGCCCGCGCGGCTACGCCGACTACACCGGCTGCGGCAACACCCTGGACACCCGCCGCCCCCAGGTGATCCGGCTGGTCACCGACTCGCTGCGGTACTGGGTCACCGAGATGGGTGTGGACGGCTTCCGCTTCGACCTGGCCGCCGCCCTGGCCCGCGGCGGCACGAACGGCGGCGACGCCGTCGACACCGACCACCCCTTCCTCGCCGCCGTCGCCCAGGACCCGGTGCTGAACCGGGTGAAGCTGATCGCCGAGCCCTGGGACGTCGGCCCCGGCGGTTACCAGGTCGGCGGCTTCCCCCCGCTGTGGGCCGAGTGGAACGACAAGTACCGCGACACCGTCCGGGACTTCTGGCGCGGCGCCCGCCCGGACGTGCGCGAACTCGGCTACCGCCTCTCCGGCTCCTCCGACCTCTACCAGCGGGCCGGCCGCCGCCCGTACGCCTCGGTCAACTACGTGACGGCGCACGACGGTTTCACCCTGCGCGACCTGGTCTCCTACGACCGCAAGCACAACGAGGCCAACGGCGAGGACAACCGGGACGGCACCGACGACAACCGCTCCTGGAACCACGGCGCCGAGGGCGAGACCACCGACGAGCAGGTCAACCGGCTGCGCCTGCGCCAACTGCGCAACCTGACGGCCACCCTGCTGCTCTCCGCCGGCGTCCCGATGCTCACCGCCGGGGACGAGCTCGGCCGCACCCAGGGCGGCAACAACAACGCCTACTGCCAGGACAACGAGGTCGGTTGGCTGGACTGGTCGCTGCTGGAACAGCCCGGCTGGCAGGAGCTGTGCGCGCTCACCGCCCGGCTGGTCCGGCTGCGCCGGGACCACCCGGTACTCCACCGGCGGGCGTTCTTCTCCGGCCGGGCCACCACCCCCGGCGGCCGGCCCGACCTCACCTGGTTCACCCCGCGCGGCACGGAGATGACCGAGGCCGACTGGTTCGCGCCGACCGCCTGCCTCGGCATGCTGCTCTCCGGCTCCGCGCTGCCCGAACGCGACGAGGCCGGGCGGCCGATCGGCGACGACGGCTTCCTGCTGCTGCTCAACGCGGGCCACGAACCGGTGGTGTTCACCCTGCCCGCGGCGGCGCCGGCCCCCGGCTGGGAGCCCCTGGTCGACACCGCCGCCGTACACCCCGACGAACCGTCCCCGGCCGGCACCGTCGTGCTGGGCGGGCGCTCGCTGCGGCTGCTGCGCGCGCCCGCCCCCGCCACGTAGCCGGGGCTCAGCTCCCGGCGTGCCCGAGCTCGACGTTCTCCAGCACGCCGATCGCGTCCGGCACCAGCACCGCCGCCGAGTAGTAGGTGCTCACCAGGTAGGAGGCGATCGCCTTCTCGTCGATGCCCATGAAGCGGACGTTCAGGCCCGGCTCCACCTCGTCCGGGATGCCGATCTGGGTCAGGCCGACCACGCCCTGGTTGTCCTCGCCGACGCGCATCGCGATGAACGCGCTGGTCTGCTGGTCGGACACCGGGATCTTGTTGCACGGGAAGATCGGCACCCCGCGCCAGGTCGGCCGCTGCTTGCCGAGGACGTCGACGGTGGACGGGTAGACGCCGACCCGGTTGCACTCCCGCTCGAAGGCCGCGATCGCGCGCGGGTGGGCGAACAGGTAGTCGGTGTCGCGGCGCATGCTCAGCAGCTCGTCCAGGTCGTCCGGGGTGGGCGCCCCGGCGCGGGTCTGGATCCGCTGGTCGAAGTCGGTGTTGCCGAGCAGGCCGAACTCCGGGTTGTTGATGATCTCGTGCTCCTGCCGCTCCCGCAGGGCCTCGATGGTCAGCCGCAGCTGCTCCTCGGTCTGGTTCATCGGCTGGTTGTAGAGGTCCGCGACCCGGCTGTGCACCTTGAGCACGGTCTGCGCGACGCTCAGCTCGTACTCGCGCGGCTTGAGCTCGTAGTCCACGAAGGCGCCGGGCAGCTCGTACTCGCCCTGCCGGCCGGCCGCGAGGTCGATCTCCGCCTCGCCGTGCTCGTTCTGCGCCTGCGCCGCGTCCGCGGCGAAGCCCAGCAGCTGCTCGCGCAGCGACTCGGAACGGCCGATCAGCTCCTGGAGCACCGGCCAGGACAGCGCCATCGCGACCCCGGAGGTGCTCGCCTTCACGGTGTACGGCCAGCTGCCGCCGCCCTCGGTGATCGCCTCGTCGCCGACGTGGTCGCCGTCGGCGAGCGTGCCGAGCACCGTCACCTCGCCGTACTTGCCGGTGCCGATCCGGTCCACCTTGCCGTGCGCGATCAGGAACACCTCCTCGATCGGCGCCCCCTCCTGCACCAGCACCTCGCCCTGCGCGAAGTCCCGCTGCACGAACCGGCGGGCCAGCTCGGCCAGCACCTCCTCGTCCTCGAAGCCGCGCAGCGCCGGGACCTCCGCCAGCGAGGGGGCGATCACCGTCACCGCGGCGCCGGTCTTGGCGAAGCTCACCCGGCCGCGCCCGGGCGCGTAGCTCAGCCGCCGGTTGACCCGGTAGGTACCCGCGCTGACCTGCACCCACGGCAGCATCTTCAGCAGCCAGCGGGAGGTGATCTCCTGCATCTGCGGCTTCGACTTGGTCGTCGTCGCCAGGTTCCTCGCCGCGGTCGTGCTGAGGCTGAGCTGGGCCCGTACCTGCACGATTGCCGAGCCGGGGCCGGGGGTGGGCTCGGTTTCGACCGTCATCTGTGCACTCCTGTCACTCACGCACCACTGGACATCCGTACAGGACGTGTCATCGGCTCATCGGCAGGCGCCCGCAAGAGGCGCACGGCGCACTCCTACCTGCACGAATGGCGGCGCGCGCCCCCTAATTCGCGCCCGCACCGCCCGTCCGAGTGGCCGGTTCTCGCCGGGCGCCACCGACAGGGGCGAAAAACCGGATGAGAAATGACGGCCCGTCTGCCTACCCTCACCGCGATGGCCGAGAACAGACAAGACCCCGAGAACCCGACCCCGGGAAGCCCCCAGAGCGACGGAACCGGCCCCGCCGGGCCCGGGCCGCGGCACTCCACGGTCCGCTCCCTGCTGCGCCTGTGGCCGTACGCGCGCGCCGTCCGCGGCCGGCTGGCCGTCTCGGTGACGGCCGCCACCCTCGGCATGCTCAGCACCCTCGCCGTCCCGGTGGTCCTCGGCCTGATCGTGGACGGCCCGCTCGCCGAGCACGACCTGGCCGGCCTCTGGCCGCTGGTCGGCCTGCTGCTGGTCCTCGGAATGGTCGAGTCCGCGCTGTTCTACACCCGCCGGGTGGTACTGGCCCGCCCGCTGGCCGGGCTGGAGACGGCGATGCGCGGAGACCTCTTCGCCAAGCTCCAGCGGCTGCCGGTCTCCTTCCACGACCGCTGGGGCTCCGGCCAGCTGCTCTCCCGGGCCACCGCCGACATGTACACCATGCGGCTGTTCCTGGCCTTCCCGCTGGTCTTCCTGATCGTCAACTCGGTGATGTTCCTGGCCGGCACCGTGGTGATGTTCACCCAGGACTGGCGGCTCGCGCTGATCGCCCTGGTGCCCGTCGTCCCGCTGTTCGTGCTCACCCGGCGGTTCGAGTCCGGCTTCTCCGGCGCCGCCCGGCTCGCCCAGGACCAGAACGGGGACATCGCCACCCTGGTCGAGGAGTCCGTCCTCGGCATCCGCATCCTCAAGGCCTTCGGCCGGCACCGGTCGATGACCGAGCGCTTCCGCGCCCAGGCCCAGGAGCTGCGGCGCACCGAACTGCGCAAGGCGCACCTGCTCGCCAACCTCTGGGCCGTCATCGTCGGCCTGCCGGAGATCGCGCTCGCCGGCGCCCTCGCCGTCGGCGCCTACCTGGTGGCCCACGACGACCTGAGCGCCGGCACCCTGGTCGCCTTCCTCTCCACCGCGCTCGCGCTGCGCTGGCCGGTCGAGTCGCTCGGCTGGCTGCTCGCCTACGCCAACGAGGCCGCCACCGCCACCGACCGCTTCTTCGAGGTGCTGGACGAACCGGACACCCCCGAGGCCGACGCCCCCGCCCCGGGCACCGCCGCGGCGCCCACCACCCCGGACGGCATCCGCTTCACCGGCGTCCGCTTCCGCTACCCCGACGCCCCCGACGGCAGCCCCGACCTGCTGGCCGGCGTCGACCTGCACATCCGCAGCGGCGAGACGATGGCCCTGGTCGGCGCCACCGGCAGCGGCAAGACCACCCTCACCGCCCTGCTCCCCCGGCTGTACGAGGCCACCGCCGGCACCATCACGCTGGACGGCCGGGACATCCGCGAACTGCCCCGGCCGCGACTGCGCGAACTCGTCTCGGTCGCCTTCGAGGAGCCCACCCTGTTCTCCGCCACCGTCCGGGAGAACGTCCTGATGGGCGCCCCGGGCGCCGGCGAGGAACAGCTGCGCACCGCCCTCGACACCGCCCAGGCCGGCTTCGTCGAGAAGCTCCCGAACGGCCCGGACACCGAGGTCGGCGAACAGGGCCTGAGCCTGTCCGGCGGCCAGCGCCAGCGCCTCGCGCTGGCCCGCGCGGTGGTCGGCGACCCGGCCTTCCTCGTCCTGGACGACCCGCTCTCCGCCCTGGACGTGCACACCGAGGCCCTCGTCGAGCGGGCCCTGCGCGAGGTCCTCGGCACCACCACCGCCCTGGTGGTCGCCCACCGCCCCAGCACCGTGCTGCTCGCCGACCGGGTCGCGGTGCTGGCGGACGGCCGGATCACGGCCGTCGGCACCCACCAGGAACTGCTGCGCGACTGCGCGCACTACCGGGAACTGATGTCGGGCGAGGCCGCCCTGATACCCGACGGCCCCCTCGCACCGGAAGGAGCGCGCGCATGACCACCACCGCCGAACCCGTACGGGCCGAACCCGTCGCGCCGGCCGAGGAGGAGCTGCCCCCGCCGCCGGCCGACGAGGAGGACATCCCCGTCCCGCCGGGCGCGCCCCGGGCGCTGCTGCGCTCGCTGCTGCGCACCCACCGGGCCCGGATCACCATCGCGATGGTGGTGATCCTGGTCCAGCAGGCCGCGCTCCAGTCCGGCCCGCTGCTGGTCGCGGTGGCGATGGACCGCGGCATCCCGGCGCTGCGCGAGCACGACTCCGGCCCGCTGGTCGCCGTGGTCGCGGCCTACCTGTTCTGCGCGCTGCTCAGCCCGGTGCTGCAGTGGGTCTTCATCAAGATCAGCGCCCGGGTCAACCAGGACATCGTGCTGGAGCTGCGCGGCCGGATCTTCCGGCACGCCCAGCGGCTCAGCCTGGACTTCCACGAGCGCTACACCTCGGGCCGGATCATCTCCCGCGCCACCAGCGACATCGACGCGCTGCGCGAGCTGCTCTCCGAGGGCCTCCAGGAGCTGCTGACGGTCCTGCTGTCGGTCTGCTACATCTCGGTGCTGCTGGTGGTGCTGGACTGGCGGCTCGGCCTGGTCTCGCTGGCGTCCTTCCTGCCGCTCGCCCTGATCGCCCACTCCTTCCGCCGCCGCTCGCGCCGGGTCTACCGGCGCTCGCGCACCTCAGCCGCCTCGCTGATCGTCCGCTTCACCGAGACCATGAACGGCATCCGCCCGGTGCAGGCCTTCCGCCGGGAGAAGGCCAACGACGCCGCCTTCGCCGTGGTCAACCGGCAGTCCGCCACCGCCACCGCGGACGGCCTGCTGGAGATCGCCCGCTACGTCGGCCTCTCCCGCCTCACCGCCAACCTGTGGTTCGCCGGCGTGGTGCTGCTCGGCGCCTACCTGGTCGTCGACGACGCGCTGGAGCTGGGCGTGCTCACCGCCTTCGCGCTCTACCTGCGCCGGCTCTTCGACCCGGTCGACCAGCTGGCGATGTTCCTGAACAGCTACCAGTCGGCCGCCGCCGCCCTGGAGAAGATCGCCGGCCTGCTCGCCCACGAGCCGACCGTCGCCGAGCCGGCCGAACCCGCCGAGCTGCCGGAGGCCTCCGGCCAGGGCCGCGCGGTCGCCTTCGAGGGCACCCGCTTCGCCTACCGGACGGGCAAGGAGGTGCTGCCGGCCTTCGACCTGCTGATCCCCGCCGGGCAGACGGTCGCGGTGGTCGGCGCGACGGGCGCGGGCAAGTCCACGGTCGCCAAGCTGCTGGCCCGCTTCTACGACCCGACCGACGGCCGGATCCGGCTGGACGGCGTGGACCTGCGCGACCTGGCCACCCCCGAACTGCGGCGCGGCGTCGTGATGGTGACCCAGGAGTCCTTCCTGTTCTCCGGCACCGTCGCCGAGAACATCGCGGTCGGCCGCCCCGGCGCCACCCGGGAGGAGGTCGAGCAGGCCGCCCGGGACATCGGCGCGTACGAGTTCATCGCCGCCCTGCCGGACGGCTTCGACACCGACGTGCGCAAGCGCGGCGGCCGGATCTCGGCCGGCCAGCGCCAGCTGGTGGCCTTCGCCCGCGCACTGCTGGCCGACCCGGCGGTGCTGATCCTGGACGAGGCGACCAGCTCGCTGGACGTCCCCGGGGAGCAGGCCGTGCAGCGGGCCATGCGCACCGTGCTGGCCGGACGGACGGCCGTGATCATCGCCCACCGGCTCTCCACCGTGGAGATCGCCGACCGTGTCCTGGTGATGGACCAGGGCCGGATCGTGGAGGATGGCTCCCCACAGGAGCTGATCGACGGCTCCGGCCGTTTCGCCGCCCTCCACCGGGCCTGGCGGGACAGCCTGGTCTAGGGCCCCGGCCCCGGACCCCACGAATGTGCCCGTCCGGGTGCGCCGTCACGCACCCGGCCGGGCATTCCCCATTTCCCGCACGGAGGTACGCGGGCGGCCGCCCACCCGGTTCACCACCGGTGGACGGCCGCCCGCGGCCTCAGCGCAGCAGCCCCGCGTCCATCCCGGCCGACTCGGCCGGCAGCGCGACCAGCCCCAGCTCGGCCGGCGAGGCCAGCCGCGGGTGCGCGGGCAGCACCCGGACGGTGTAGCCGAACGGGCCGGTCCGGCAGAGCTCCAGCGAGCCCTCGTAGCGGATCCGGCCGTCCAGGTCGGGCCCGCCGACCGGCTTGAGGGCGAGCAGGCAGGCGTCCGAGATCCGGTCCCGCTCGTCCACCCGGCCGGAGACCGCCTGCACCTCGACGTCGCCCGGCCGCAGCGTCCCGAGCGCGACCTGCACCCGCAGCTCCAGCGAACTGCCCAGCTCCTGCGCCTCGGTCGGGCAGTCCGCCTCGACGTGCTCGACCCGGACGGCCGGCCAGGCCTCCCGGACCGTCGCCTTCCAGAGCGCCAGCTCCCGCGCGCCGTGGCCGTGCTGCCCGGCCAGCTCCCGCTGGGCCTGCGCCGCCGGGGCGTACAGCCGCTCGACGTACTCCCGGACCATCCGCCCGGCCAGCACCTTGGGCCCGAGGGTGACCAGGGTGTGCCGGACCATGGCGATCCACTGCTGCGGCAGCCCGTCCGCGTCCCGGTCGTAGAACCGGGCGGCGACCTGGTTCTCGATCAGGTCGTAGAGCGCGGCCGCCTCGATGTCGTCGCGCCGCTCGGCCTCGCCGCTGTCCGGGTCGAGCGCCCCGCCGCTCTCGTCGGCCGTGGGGATCGCCCAGCCGTTGCGGCCGTCGAACCACTCGTCCCACCAGCCGTCCAGGACGGACAGGTTGAGGCAGCCGTTGAGCGCCGCCTTCATCCCGGAGGTGCCGCAGGCCTCCAGCGGGCGCAGCGGGTTGTTCAGCCAGACGTCGCAGCCCGGGTAGAGGCGCTGGGCCATCGCCATGTCGTAGTCCGGCAGGAAGACGATCCGGTGCCGCACCGCCGGGTCGTCGGCGAAGGCGACCATCTGCTGGATCAGCCGCTTGCCGCCGTCGTCCGCCGGGTGGGCCTTGCCGGCGACCACGATCTGCACCGGCCGGGTGGGGTGCAGCAGCAGCGCGCGCAGCCGCTCCTGGTCGCGCAGCATCAGGGTGAGCCGCTTGTACGAGGGCACCCGGCGGGCGAAGCCGATGGTGAGCACGTCGGGGTCGAGCACCGAGGAGACCCAGCCGAGCTCGGCCTCGCCGGCCCCGCGCCGGCGCCAGGAGGCGTGCAGCCGGCGGCGGGCCTCCTCCACCAGCTGGGCCCGCAGGGCGCGCCGCAGTTGCCAGACCTCGGTGTTGCCGATCCGCTCCAGGCCCGTCCAGCGCTTGCTCTCGCCGGTGGTCATCGCCTCCTCGGCGCGCTCGGCGCCGATCTCGGCGGCGCCGAGCCGGACCACCGCCGGGTCGATCCAGGTGGCGGCGTGCACGCCGTTGGTGACCGAGGTGATCGGCACCTCGGCCGGGTCGAAGCCGGGCCACAGGCCGTTGAACATCGAGCGGCTGACCTCGCCGTGCAGGGTGGAGACCCCGTTGGCTCGCTGGGCCAGCCGCAGGCCCATGGCGGCCATGTTGAAGAGCTTCGGGTCCCCGTCCTGCCAGCTCTCGGCGCCGAGCGCGAGCACCTGCTCGACCGGCACGCCGGGCAGCGCGGCGTCGCCGCCGAAGTGGCGGGCGACCAGCTCGCGGTCGAAGCGGTCGATGCCGGCCGGGACGGGCGTGTGGGTGGTGAAGAGGGTGCCGGCCCGGACGGCCTCCAGGGCGGCGGCGAAGTCGAGGCCGGTCCGGTCGTCGGCGACCAGTTCGCGGATGCGCTCCACGCCGAGGAAGCCGGCGTGGCCCTCGTTGGTGTGGAAGACGTCGGGGGCGGGGTGCCCGGTGAGCCGGCAGTAGGCGCGCACCGCCCGGACGCCGCCGATGCCGAGCAGCATCTCCTGGAGCAGCCGGTGCTCGCTGCCGCCGCCGTACAGCCGGTCGGTGACGTCCCGCTCGGCGGGCGAGTTGGCCTCGATGTCGGAGTCGAGCAGCAGCAGCGGGACCCGCCCGACCTGGGCCTTCCAGATGTGGGCGGCCAGGGTGCGGCCGCCGGGCAGGGCCAGGTCGACCCGGCCGGGGGTGCCGTCGGCCTCCCGCAGCAGGCTGACCGCGAGTTCGTCCGGGTCGAGCAGCGGATAGCGCTCCTGCTGCCAGCCGTCCCGGCTCAGGGACTGGCGGAAGTAGCCGTGCCGGTAGAACAGGCCGACGCCGACGACCGGCACGCCGAGGTCGCTGGCGGCCTTGAGGTGGTCGCCGGCCAGGATGCCGAGCCCGCCGGAGTACTGGGGCAGCGCGGCGGCGATGCCGTACTCGGGCGAGAAGTAGGCGATCGCGGCGGGCAGCGGGGCGGCGTCGGACTGCTGCCGGGTCTGGTACCAGCGGGGGCCGGTCAGGTACTCGCGCAGGTCGTCGGCGAGGTCGCCGAGTCTGCGCAGGAAGCGCCGGTCGGCGGCGAGCGCGGCCAGCCGGGCGGCCGGGACCTCCCCGAGCAGCCGCACCGGGTCCTCGCCGGTCGCGGCCCAGACCTCCGGGTCCACGGACCGGAAGAGGTCCCTGGTCTCGGGGTGCCAGGACCAGCGCAGGTTGAGGGCCAGCTCGTGCAGCGGCTGGAGTTGTTCGGGCAGGACGGTGCGGACGGTGAATCTGCGGATTGCCTTCACGGCGTGAAGCGTAGCCGTGGCGGTCGGCCGGACAGTGCGTCAAGTGGACTATTGGGCATCCGTTCGGGCTATTGATGAGATCGCATTCGGCGCATTGGACTGCACGGGGGGCGCGCGAGGCGCACATTTCGAGGGCCCGCGCTACCAATACGTGAACTCTTCGGTACGGCTTCATTTCCGATGGCGCATCCACCCGGGAGAAGGCCCGAAACTACTGTCGTACCGCTGCAAAAACCTTGTCGCCGGTGCGAGGATGACCGAAGGTCGTTGATGCAGTGGGGAGTACGACGACGGGTGGCGTCCCCCGCGAAGCAGCACGTCCGAATCCTTTTCGTGTTGTCCGTTCCCGTCCTTCTTAGCCCATTCGGCGCTCACCGCGCACGGACGCGTGTCCTCCCTACCGGCCCGCTCGTTCACGGGTGGACCGGGTCGGCCGGGGCGCGCCCGGCGGAGGCGTGCGCCGGGACGCACACGGGCTCCGGGGCGTCCCACCGCCGGCTCGGCGGGCGCCGGGCAGGTTGCCGGGAACAGCGGCGCGGGCAGGCTTCCGGTCGCACGTCCTCCCCACCCAGCAGTCCTCCGGTACTCCCCCGGCCCGTACCCAGGCCCGCGGGGAGCTGCCGCCGATCTCGGGCAGGAGCTTGGCATGCACGGCGACACGCGGGACCAGTCCACACCGATGGCCGAAGGCCTCGACGCAGCGGTCGCGGAATCCGCCGGACGGATGGATTCTGACACTCGGACAGATCCGGCGATGCCGGCGCCGAGGGCCTCCGGGGCGGTCCGTGCCGGATCCTCCGAATCCGAAGCCCCCTCGACGGCCCGGCACCCCGCGGCCGAGGAGGACCGGGCGGCGGCACCCCGCAGGCGCACCACCACCACGCGCCGCACCACCGCCACCACCCCGAAGACCGCAGCTCCGAAGGCCGCCACCGCGGAGGCCGCCGGGTCCGCCTCCGCGAAGGCCCCGGCCACCGGGGCGACCGCCCGGAAGGCCCCCGCTCGCAAGCCCTCCGCCCGCAAGACGACAGAGAGCGACACCGTGATCGGCCGCATCCCCGTCCTGGACGTCAGTCCCCTCGTCGACGCCGGCCGCCGCCCGGCCAAGGCCGTCGTCGGCGAGACCTTCCTGGTCACCGCGACCGTCTTCCGCGAGGGCCACGACGCCGTCAACGCCAACGTGGTGCTGCGCGACCCGCGCGGCCGCAGCGGCCCGTGGACGCCGATGCGCGAACTGGCCGAGGGCACCGACCGCTGGGGCGCGTACGTCACCCCGACCGGGCCCGGCCGCTGGTCGTACCTGGTGGAGGCGTGGAGCGACCCGGTCGCCACCTGGCGCCGGACCGCCTCGGTGAAGCTGCCCGCCGGGATCGACACCGCGCTGGTCCTGGAGGAGGGCGCCCGGCTGCTGGAGCAGGCCGCGGCCGGGGTGCCCAAGAAGGAGGGCCGCGCCGACGTGCTGGCCGCCGCCGACGCGCTGCGCGACCAGACCCTGCCGCCGCTGTCCCGGCTGGCCGCCGCGCTCGCCCCCGAGGTGCTCGACGCGCTGGTCCGCCACCCGCTGCGCGAGCTGCTCAGCGCCTCCCGCCCGATGCCGCTCCAGGTCGACCGCGAGCGCGCGCTGTTCGGCTCCTGGTACGAGTTCTTCCCCCGGTCGGAGGGCGCCGTGGTGGACCCGGCCGGCGTCGAGCCGCCGCGCCCGGGCAACCTGCGCAGCGCCGCCGAACGCCTGCCGGCCGTCGCCGCGATGGGCTTCGACGTGGTCTACCTGCCGCCGGTCCACCCGATCGGCCGAGCCTTCCGCAAGGGCCCGGACAACACCCTGACGGCCGGCCCGCACGACGTCGGCTCGCCCTGGGCGATCGGCTCCCCCGAGGGCGGCCACGACGCCGTCCACCCGGACCTCGGCACCATCGAGGACTTCGACCACTTCGTCGCCGAGGCCAAGGCGCTGCACCTGGAGGTGGCGCTGGACTTCGCCCTCCAGTGCTCCCCCGACCACCCCTGGGTGAACAAGCACCCGGAATGGTTCAGCCACCGCACGGACGGCACCATCGCGTACGCCGAGAATCCGCCGAAGAAGTACCAGGACATCTATCCGGTCAACTTCGACCAGGACATGGACGGAATCGTCAAGGAAACCATCCGGATCCTCCGGTTCTGGATGTCGCACGGCGTCCGGATCTTCCGGGTCGACAACCCGCACACCAAACCGGTGGTGTTCTGGGAGAAGGTGCTCGCCGACGTCGCCCGGACCGACCCCGACGTGGTGTTCCTGGCGGAGGCCTTCACCCGCCCCGCGATGATGCACACCCTGGCGAAGATCGGTTTCCACCAGTCGTACACGTACTTCACCTGGCGCACCACCAAACCGGAACTCACCGACTACCTCACCGAACTCAGCGGTGACGCCGCCGCCTACATGCGGCCCAACTTCTTCGCCAACACGCCGGACATCCTGCACGAGTACCTCCAGCACGGCGGCCGGGCCGCCTTCGCGGTCCGCGCGGTGCTCGCCGCCACCCTCTCCCCCAGCTACGGCGTCTACGCCGGCTTCGAGCTGTACGAGAACGAGCCGGCCCACCCGGGCTCCGAGGAGTACCTCCACTCGGAGAAGTACGAACTGCGCCCGCGCGACTGGAGCCGCACCGACACCCTGGCCCCGCTGCTGACCGTGCTGAACCGGCTGCGCCGCCGCCACCCCGCCCTCCAGCAGCTGCGCGACCTGCGCTTCCACCCCACCGACAACGACCAGGTGCTCGCCTACTCCAAGACCGCGACCACCCCCGAGGGGCTCACCGACCAGGTCGTCACCGTGGTGAACCTCGACCCGCACCACGTCCAGGAGGCCACCGTCACGCTCGACGGCGACGGCCCGTACGCGGTGCACGACGAGCTCACCGGCGCCGTCTACACCTGGGGCCGGCACAACTACGTCCGGCTCGATCCCTCAGCCGAGCCGGCTCACCTCCTCACGGTTCGGAGGAACCCAGCGTGACAGTGAACGAGCCCGTCCCCGACACCTTCCCCGAGACCTCGAAGAAGAAGCTCGACCCGCAGTGGTTCAAGCGTGCGGTCTTCTACGAGGTGCTGGTGCGGTCCTTCCAGGACAGCAACGGCGACGGTGTCGGGGACCTCAAGGGGCTCACGGCCAAGCTCGACTACCTCCAGTGGCTCGGGATCGACTGCCTCTGGCTCCCCCCGTTCTTCGCCTCGCCGCTGCGCGACGGCGGGTACGACGTCTCCGACTACACCTCGGTGCTGCCGGAGTTCGGCGACCTCGCCGACTTCATGGAGTTCGTCGACGCCGCCCACGCCCGCGGCATGCGCATCGTGATCGACTTCGTCATGAACCACACCAGCGACCAGCACCCGTGGTTCCAGGCCTCCCGCTCCGACCCGGACGGGCCCTACGGCGACTTCTACATGTGGGCCGACGACGACAAGCAGTACCCGGACGCCCGGATCATCTTCGTCGACACCGAGACCTCCAACTGGACCTACGACCCGGTCCGCAAGCAGTACTTCTGGCACCGCTTCTTCTCGCACCAGCCGGACCTCAACTACGACAACCCCCGGGTCCAGGACGAGATGATCGCCGGGCTGCGGTTCTGGCTCGACCTCGGCATCGACGGCTTCCGGCTGGACGCGGGGCCGTACCTGTTCGCCCGCGAGGGCACCAACTGCGAGAACCTCCCGGAGACCCACGAGTTCCTCCAGCGGGTCCGCAAGGAGATCGACGCCAACTACCCGGACACCGTGCTGCTCGCCGAGGCCAACCAGTGGCCGGAGGACGTCGTCGACTACTTCGGCGACTTCGCCTCCGGCGGCGACGAGTGCCACATGGCGTTCCACTTCCCGGTGATGCCCCGGATCTTCATGGCGGTGCGCCGGGAGTCCCGCTACCCGGTGTCCGAGATCCTCGCCAAGACCCCGCAGATCCCCGGCGGCTGCCAGTGGGGCATCTTCCTGCGCAACCACGACGAGCTGACCCTGGAGATGGTCACCGACGAGGAGCGCGACTACATGTACGCGGAGTACGCCAAGGACCCGCGGATGCGCGCCAACGTGGGCATCCGCCGCCGGCTCGCCCCGCTGCTGGAGAACGACCGCAACCAGATCGAGCTGTTCACCGCGCTGCTGCTCTCCCTGCCCGGCTCGCCGGTCCTCTACTACGGGGACGAGATCGGCATGGGCGACAACATCTGGCTCGGCGACCGGGACGGCGTGCGCACCCCGATGCAGTGGACCCCGGACCGCAACGCGGGTTTCTCCTCCGCCGACCCGGGCAGGCTCAGTCTGCCGCCCATCATGGACCCGGTGTACGGCTATCAGGTGACCAACGTCGAGGCGCAGCAGAGCAGTTCGAGCTCCCTGCTGCACTGGACGCGTCGCATGATCGAGATCCGCAAGCTCAATCCGGCGTTCGGCCTCGGCAGCTATGCCGAACTGCCCTCCAGCAACCCCGCCGTGCTGGCCTTCGTGCGCGAGTACGAGGGGGACCTGGTCATGTGCGTGAACAACTTCTCGCGGTTCGCGCAGCCGACCGAGCTGGACCTGCGGCAGTACGGTGGGCGGTACCCGGTCGAGCTGATCGGCGGGGTGCGCTTCCCGTCGATCGGCGAGTGGCCCTACCTGCTCACCCTGGCCGGGCACGGCTTCTACTGGTTCCAGCTCCGGCAGCCCCCGCGCCTGAGCGGGACCAGGCGATCGAAGTAACGATCCGCCGCACGTGGCACAGCAGCCGTGAACAGCACCACCAGACCCTCCGGGGGCGCGAGTTGAACCCCCGCGCCCCCGGAGTTCTCTGCACCACCGCGTACGGAGAACAGCCCAACGGCCACCCACACGAAGGCGTGACACCCGAGCCGTGCTCGCGTGCCGCGACCGCCGCGCCGCCGCAATCCGGAAGACTGACGGACCCGGCCACGACCCGTCGGGCAGTCCGCGTGCTTCCGGGGAAAGGGAGCCATGTCCGAAACCTCCCGTTCTCAAGCCCACCTCCAGGACGACGCCCCCACCGGTCCCGCCACCCCCGCGGGCACCCGGGGCGCCGGGGCCCGGAGAACCGCCCTGGGCGTCAGCGAACTCGTCCAGGCGGCCCTGCCACTGATCGCCGCCTGGCTGCCCACCCAGCGCTGGTACGCCGGCAAGGGGAGGCCCATCACCGGCCTCACCCCGGTCGTCGGCACCCCGCTGCAGGTCGGCGACCCGGCCCTGCTGCACCTCCTGCTGCGGGTCGAGCACGCCACCACGGCCGGCGCCCCGCACGGCGACATCTACCAGCTGCTGCTCGGCATCCGCTCCGGCGGGCTCGGGGACATCGGGCCCGCCGCCGTGCTCGGCCGGCTCAGCCAGGGCCCGTACGACGGCGCGACCCTCTACGACGCGGTGCACGACCCCGAACTCACCGGACGGCTGCTCGAACACCTGGCCACCGGGGACCGCTTCGGCGCGCTCTCCTTCCGCCGCACCCCCGGCTCCGGACTGCCCGCCAACCTCCCCGGCCGCGCCTCCACCGCCGAGCAGTCCAACAGCTCGGTCATCTACGGCACCTCGTACATCCTCAAACTGTTCCGCCGCATCCACCCCGGCACCAACCCCGACCTCGAACTGTCGCTCGCGCTCTCCCGGGCCGGCTCCACCCGCATCCCCCGGGTCGCCGCCTGGTTCGAGAGCCGGATGGAACGCGCCGAACCCGCCACCCTCGGACTGCTGCAGCGCTACCTGCCGGACGCCGAGGACGGCTGGGAACTCGCCCTCGACCAGGTCGGCCGGCTCAAGGGGGACCGCTCCCCCGGCAACTTCGCCATCGAGGCGCACCGGCTCGGCCGGGCCACCGCCGAGGTGCACCGGGTCCTCGCCCGCTCGATGCCCGTCGCCCGGCTCGACCGCGCCCAGACCGGACGGCTGGCCGGCGCCATGGCCGACCGGCTGGACAGCGCCGTCGCCGCCGTCCCCGGACTGCTGCGCTTCCGGGCCGCCCTGCGCACCGCCTTCCAGCAGCTCGCCGACGCCCACCCGGACGGCCTGCCGGTCCAGCGCATCCACGGCGACCTCCACCTCGGACAGGCCATGCGCACCCCGCACGGCTGGGTGCTGCTGGACTTCGAGGGCGAGCCCGCCAAGTCCGTCAACGAGCGCCGCGAACCGCAGCCCGCCCTGCGCGACGTCGCCGCGATGCTGCGCTCCTTCGACTACGCGGCCGCCCACCTGCTGGCCGGCGGCCCCGTCGACCCGGAACTGGCCCACCTGGCCGCCGCCTGGGCCCAGCGCAACCGCACCGCCTACGGCGCCGGCTACACCGCCGGCGGCGGCGCCGACCCGGCCGCCTCACCGGAGCTGATGCGGGCGCTGGAGATCGACAAGGCGGTCTACGAGGTGGTGTACGAGGCCCGGCACCGGCCGAGCTGGCTGCCGATCCCGCTGGCCGCGATCAACCGGCTCGCCCTGTCCGTCTGACCGGCCCTTCCCGTACCCACGCCTATTCCGCACCGCCCGATTCCCGCACCGCCCGTTCACGCACCACTCGTTTCCGCACCACGCGTCTCCCGTCCCGCCCGTTTCCTGTCCCGCCCGTTTCCTGTCCCGCCCGCAGGAGTTCGCCCACCCCGCCGCAGGAGGACCCCGCCGTGACGCCGATCGACCCGACCGGCCGCCCCACCCGCCCCGTACCGGCCACCTTCCTGGCCGGACCGCTCCCCGCCGAAGGCCACACCGGCCACGAGCACGGGGCGCACCGGGCGGCCGAGGAGGAGGGGGGCGCCGGCACCGGCTCGGAGCCCCCGGCCACCCTCCCGTCCCCTGCCGACCCACTCGCGGCCCCGCAGCCCCGGGGGGCCGAGCGCCCGGCCCCCACCGGGGCGCTGCGGCTGCCCGAGG
>NZ_LFVW01000208.1:0-17629 GCF_001182915.1 Kitasatospora sp. MY 5-36 | reverse complement strand
ACGGCGCTGGAGGAGGCGCTGGCGTCGGTCCTGCTGCCCACCTGGCGGGACGTCTGGCAGGGCCTGGACCTGCTGCGCGCCCTGCCGCCGGCCGGTCACCTGGCGGAGCGCTGGACGGGCGACCGCTGGTCCTACACCGGCCACCGGGACCGGCTGGCGGCCGGCGAGCCGCCGCAGCCCCGGCAGGACGACGCCGTCACCGCCGCCCGCAAGCTCGCCCAGCGCGAGCGCGAGCAGGCCCGCCTGGACGTCCAGGAGGCGCTGGACGACCCGCTGGCGATGGCCGAGCACCGGCTGTCCGGCGAGGCGTTCAGCGGCGTGGTGACGGAGGTGGTGCCGGACTGGGACACCACCGGCCGCTCCCCCAAGCCGCGCCCGCTGGTCACCCTGCGCACCGCCGACCGCCCGCACGCGGACCTCGGCCGGGAGGTGCACCGGGTGCACGGCCCGAGCCCGCAGAAGGCCGAGATCGTCGCGGTGGACACCGCCGGGGGCACCCTCACCCTGCGGGTGCTCTCCGGCATGGGCCGCAGGAAGGAGCCGGAGCCGGGCAGCCTGCCCGAGCCCGGCGAGCCGGTCACCTTCACCCTGTTCGAGCTGACGGTGCGCCAGTCCGCGCCGCTGCCCGAGCCGGACGACACCCCCTGGACCCACGGCGGCCCGCCCGGCGCCGCGCCCGTACCCGCCCCGTCCGTCTCCGAGGAGTGGGAGTGATGACCGCCTCGATCCCCGAGCAGGCCCCGGGCGCGGCCGCCGACGCCGCGGTGGCCCGGATCCTGGCGGCCACCGTCCGTCCGCCGGCCGGCGCCCCGCGCGGCGTGGTGGTGGACTCCCCGCCCGGCGCCGGGAAGTCGACGCTCGTGGTGCGGGCCGCCCGCGAGCTGGTCGGGGCCGGCGAGCGGCTGATGATCGTCGCCCAGACCAACGGCCAGGTGGACGACCTGGTGGGCCGACTGGCCGAGAAAGCGCCGGAGTTGACGATCGGCCGGCTGCACGCCGCGGACTCCCGGCCCGGCCCGGAGGTGCTGAAGCACGCCAACGTCACGCCCTCCGACAAGGTCGCCGACCTGGTCGAGCACGACGTGGTGATCTCCACCTCGGCCAAGTGGCAGTGGGTGCGGACGGAGGCGCCCTGGCGGCACGCGATCGTCGACGAGGCGTACCAGATGCGCTCGGACGCCCTGCTCGCGGTGGCCCGGCTGTTCGAGCGGGCGCTGTTCGTCGGCGACCCGGGCCAGCTGGACCCGTTCACCGTGGTCGGCACCGAGCAGTGGGCCGGGCTGTCGTACGACCCGTCCGGCAGCGCGGTGGTCACCATGCTGGCGCACAACCCGGAGATCGAGCCGCACCGGCTGCCGGTCTCCTGGCGGCTGCCCGCCAGCGCCGCGCCGCTGATCTCGCGGGCCTTCTACCCGTACACGCCGTTCCGCTCCGGCACCGGCCCGGACGACCGCCGGCTGACGGCCGGCGTCCGCCCGGACGGCTCGGCGCTGGACGCGGTGATCGACCGGGCCGCCGAGCACGGCTGGGCCCTGCTGGAACTGCCCGCCCGGCACACCGTACGGACCGACCCGCAGGCCGTGGCGGCCGTCGCGGCCACCGTCCGCCGACTGCTGGAGCGGGGGCTGACCGCCCACTCCGAGCAGGGCGAGGCCCCGCTCACCGCGGACCGGGTCGCCGTCGGCACCGCCCACCGGGACCAGGCGGCGGCCGTACGCGCGGCCCTGCTCAAGGCGGGCGTGCCGGTGGACGGCGCGGCCGGTCCGGCCGTCACGGTGGACACCGCCAACCGCCTGCAGGGCCGCGAGTACGACGTCACCGTGGTGCTGCACCCGCTCTCCGGGCGCCCCGACGCGACCGCCTTCCACCTGGAGACCGGCCGGCTCTGCGTGCTCGCCTCCCGGCACCGGCACGCCTGCATCGTGGTGGCCCGGGCCGGGATCGCCGAGCTGCTGGACGAGCACCCCGCGACCGAGCCGGTGCAGCTGGGCGTCCCGGTGGCCTTTCCGGACGGCTGGGAGGCCAACCACGAGGTGCTGGAGCACCTGAGCCGCCACCGGGTCCACCTGCGCTGAGGCCCGTCCGCCCGGCCGCCGGGGTCAGTCCTCGGTCTCGCAGACGGCGTAGGCCACCACCGACCCCCGCTCCGCCTGCGCGCTCCAGCCGCGCGCGTCGGCGGTGGGGCCGTCGGCGCGCACCGGACCGTCCGCGTCCGGCTGGAGCCGGTACCCGCCGCCGGTCAGGTGGGTGCCGGCCGGGCAGGTCGCCGTCGAGGCGCCGCCGGGGGCGCTCGGCTCCCCGGTGACCACCAGCGCCGTCTCGGCGGCCGCGGCGGGCGGGGCGACGGAGGCGGCGACCGCGAGCAGGGCGCCCAGCAGGGACAGGACGGACAGGGCGAGGGCCGTCAGGCCTCTTCTCACACGCATGGGGGTTCTCTCCGGTTCGTCGGCTTCATCGGCTGCCTCGGCTTCGTCGGGCAGCCCGGGCGCACCGGGTGCACCGGGCGCACCCGGACAACCGGTTCGCATGCGATCCGGAAGCGCGGCGCACGAGTCGCGCGCCCGGCGTGCGCCGGGGAATAGCGCTCGCGTGCGCACCGTTCCGCTACGGGCCCCCGCCGCGAGACAATGGACGGCGGCCACGACCGGGCGGCGCAGCCCGGAGCAGATTTCCCCCACCCCCACCCGAAACCCGGAGGTGTCCGTCCATGCCCGACTCCCCAGAGTCGTCCGAGCCCACCAGGCGCCTGCGTCCGGTGCAGCTGCTGTTCGAGCCGCAGTCCGCCGAACCCGAGCCGGAACGATTCTTCGACCTGGAGTCGATCGAGGACCCGGCGGAGCTGCTGCGCCGCTCCACGGAGCTGGCCCTGGCCTTCCGGGCCGCCGCCGAGCGGGCCACGGACTTCCAGGCGGTCGCCGCCGCGCAGCTCGCCGACCCGCGCCGGTTCGACGCGCTGTCCGACGCCGAGGTCGCCCGGCGGGCGGACTGGACCCCGGACTACGCCGCGAAGATGATCGAGTACGGCCGCACCCTGCTCCAGTCGCGCCGGCACGAGGACTGAGCGCCCGCGGCCGGACACGGGCCTCTGGCATATGCGCGGCGGGGAAGGGTACGCCGTCCCCCGCCGCGCTGTCCGGCGAACCGCGCTTTCCGTCGCACCGGGGGCGTGCGCCGCACAGGCTGCTCTCCGTGGAGATCTGGACGCAGCAATCGGTGACGCAGCAGTCGGTGTCGTACCCGTCGGTGATGCACCCGTCGGTGGAGTGCGTCGGCGCGGCCGGGGAGGCCTGGCTCGCTTCCGCCAGCGAGTACCCGCGCAGCATGCGCGCCCTGTGGGAGAGCCGCCCCTGGGCGCCCTCGGTACTGCCCTGCGGGCGCGCCTTCGACGTGATCAGCATGCCGGCGCTGTTCGGCCGCCGGGTGCTGGACGAGCTGTGGGCGTCCGGGCCTGGCTGCGGGCCGGTGGCCGTCCACCGGGGGCGGCTGCTGCTGTTCGTCCAGCCGGGCGCGGCGCCCCGGCTGCGCCGGCTGCTGGCCTGGGAGGAGTGGGCCCGGGACGTGCCGCCGCTGCTGTGCCACGGCAAGGGGGACGCGGTGACCGTGCCGCCCCTGCAGCGGATGGTGAACAGCCCGGACTCCCCCGGGCAGGGCGCCGGCCGGTGGATCGTCGCGCCGGAGCGGCGCGACCCCCGGCTGCCCGGCGCCGCGGTGGTGCTGTGGGCCTGCGTCCGGGCGGCGCGCGAGCCGGGCGCGCCGGTTCCCGCCGGGGCGGCCGTCGTGACCGGGGGGTGAACGCGGGGCGGCCGTTATTCGATTTTGGCTCGGCCGCACGGCGCTGCTAGAGTCTTCTCTGTCAGCAGGCGCCGCTAGCTCAGTTGGTTAGAGCAGCTGACTCTTAATCAGCGGGTCCGGGGTTCGAGTCCCTGGCGGCGCACAGACAGTCGGAAGGCCCTTCGCGAGAGCGAAGGGCCTTCCGGCGTTTCGGCGTCTCAACGCTCCGGCGTTCCGGGTTTCCGGGTTTCCAGGGCCGGAGAAGCGTCCCGGGCCGCCCGCCGGAGCGGACGGCCCGGGACGACGCGGGCTCAGCGGCCGCGCAGCGCGCGGTAGCGGGCGACCAGCGCGGCGGTGGAGCTGTCCAGCTGCTCGGTGCCCTCGCCGGTGAGCAGCACCGGCTCGATCCGCTTGGCGAGCACCTTGCCCAGCTCGACGCCCCACTGGTCGAAGGAGTCGATGTTCCAGATCGCGCCCTGGACGAACACCTTGTGCTCGTAGAGGGCGACCAGCTGGCCGAGCACCGAGGGGGTGAGCTCGCCGGCCAGGAGGGTGGTGGTCGGGTGGTTGCCCTGGAAGGTCTTGTGCGGGACGAGCTCGGCGGGCACGCCCTCGGCCGCGACCTCCTCCGGGGTCTTGCCGAAGGCCAGCGCCTGGGTCTGGGCGAAGAAGTTGGCCAGCAGCAGGTCGTGCTGGGCGACCAGGCCTGCGGGCAGGTCGGCGACCGGCTTGGCGAAGCCGATGAAGTCGGCCGGGATGACCTTGGTGCCCTGGTGCAGCAGCTGGTAGTAGGCGTGCTGGCCGTTGGTGCCGGGGGTGCCCCAGACCACCGGGCCGGTCTGCCAGTCCACCGGGGTGCCGTCGCGGGTCACCGACTTGCCGTTGGACTCCATGTCCAGCTGCTGGAGGTAGGCGGTGAACTTGGACAGGTAGTGCGAGTAGGGCAGCACCGCGTGCGCCTGGGCGTCGAAGAACGCGCCGTACCAGACGCCGAGCAGGCCGAGCAGCAGCGGGACGTTCTGCTCCGGCGGGGCGGTGCGGAAGTGCTCGTCGACCAGGTGGAAGCCGTCCAGCATCTCGCGGAAGGCGTCCGGGCCGATGGCGGTCATCAGCGAGAGGCCGATCGCCGAGTCGTAGGAGTAGCGGCCGCCCACCCAGTCCCAGAACTCGAACATGTTGGCCGTGTCGATGCCGAAGTCCTGCACGCCCCGGGCGTTGGTGGACAGCGCGACGAAGTGCTTGGCCACCGCCTCGGTGCCGGCGCCCAGGCCGCCGAGCAGCCAGTCCCGGGCGGAGACCGCGTTGGTGATGGTCTCGATGGTGGTGAAGGTCTTCGAGGCGACGATGAACAGCGTCTCGGCCGGGTCGAGGTCGCGGACCGCCTCGTGCAGGTCGGCGCCGTCCACGTTGGAGACGAAGCGGACGTCGAGGTCGCGCTTGCTGTACGAGCGGAGCACCTCGTAGGCCATCGCCGGGCCGAGGTCGGAGCCGCCGATGCCGATGTTGACGACGGTGCGGATCGGCTTGCCGGTGTGGCCCTTCCACTCGCCGCTGCGGACCCGGTCGGCGAAGGCGGCCATCTTGTCGAGGACGGCGTGCACCGCGGGCACCACGTTCTCGCCGTCGACCTCGACCACGGCGCCGCGCGGGGCGCGCAGCGCCGTGTGCAGGACCGCCCGGTGCTCGGTGTTGTTGATCTTCTCGCCGCGGAACATCGCGTCCCGCAGCTCGGCGACACCGGTGGCGGCGGCCAGCTCGCGCAGCAGCCCCAGCGTCTCGTCGGTGACCAGGTGCTTGGCGTAGTCCACGTGCAGGTCGCCGACCTGGAGCGTGTAGCGGCGGCCGCGCTCCGGGTCGGCGGCGAACAGCTCGCGCAGGTGGGTGGCGCCCAGTTCGGTCCGGTGCTTGGCCAGGGCGGCCCACTGCGGGGTGCGGTCGAGCGGGGTGCGGGCGTCGGCGCGGGTCTCCGACATCGGTGGGTCCTCGATTCATCTGGGTGCAGAAACCGGCAGGGCCAGGCGTGAGGGTTCGCCGAGGTCGTGCGGGTACTGGTGGTGCGCCGACTCCGTTGACGGCCTGCCCGGGTTCAGCCTATGCAACCCCGGGGCCGGTCGTGCGCATTCCGCCCGGCCCCGGCTGCCGCCCCGTCACTTCCGTTCGGAGCGCAGGTCGAGTCCGCGCAGCACCTCGTCGACCAGCTCCGGATCGGCGCCGGGCTCGCTGCGGGCGGCGAGCATCTCGCGGCGGGAGGCGGCGATCATCTCCTGCTCGACGTCCCGGGCGGCCCGCCACTGGGCCATCCGCAGCTTGGCCTCGGCGGCCTCCTCCTCGGCGTAGTTCTCCGGGCAGAGCCGGGCCAGCCGGTCGTGCTGACGGTCCCGCAGGCGGTCGGCGACCTCGGCGGGCAGCCGGTCCTGCTCCTCCAGTTCGCCGAGCCGGTTGAGCCCGGCCTTGGCGGCCCGCCACCAGAGCTGGCGCACCGCCTGCTCGTGCTTGTCCTGGTCGATGTCCAGCTCGAACCGCTTGGCCAGCCAGGGCAGGGTGAGGCCCTGCACCAACAGGGTGAAGAGCACCACGCTGAAGGCGATGAAGACCAGCCGGCCGCGCTCGGGGAAGTCCTCGCCGGAGTGCAGGGTGAGCGGGATGGCGAGCGCCAGGGCGACGGTGGCCACGCCGCGCATGCCGGACCACCAGAGGATCACGCTCTCCTTCCAGCTGAACGGCGTGTCCTCCTCGTCGCCGGAGCGCAGCCGCTTCGACAGCCAGCCGGCCGGCAGCAGCCAGAGCAGCCGGACCGCCACGACCACCGCGATGACCACGGCGGCATCGCCGATGAAGCCGGTCCAGCCGCGGCCGGCCTCCTTGAGCACGGTGGCCAGCTCCAGGCCGATCAGTCCGAAGGCGACGCCGGTGATCAGGATCTCGACCACCTCCCAGAAGGCGTTGCCGACCAGCCGGTAGGCGACGGCGTCCGCGTCGGAGGCCCGCTCGGCGAGGTAGAGCGCGCAGACCACGACGGCGAGCACGCCGGAGCCGTGGATCTCCTCGGCCAGGGTGTAGGCGGCGAAGGGCACCAGCAGGTTGAGCGCGACCTGCTGGGTCGGGTCGTCCAGGCGCTCGGCGAGCTTGGTGTTGACCCAGCCGAGCGCGACGCCGACCACCACGGCCAGCACCGCGGACAGCACGAAGCGCAGCACCGCGTCGCCGCCCGAGAAGTCGCCGCTGACCATGGCCTCGATGGACAGCGAGTAGATGACGATCGCGGTGACGTCGTTGAACAGCCCCTCGCTCTCCAGGATCGCCACCAGGCGGCGGGGCAGCCCGACGCTGCCGGCCACCGCGACGGCGGCGACCGGGTCGGGCGGGGAGACCAGCGCGCCGACCGCGATGGCGGCGGCCAGCGGCAGGGCGGGCAGCAGCCAGTGCACGGCACCGGCCACGGCGACCGTGGTGACCACCACCAGGCCGATCGCCAGCAGCAGGATCGAGCGGGCGTTGGCCTTGAAGTAGCGCACCGAGGAGCGCCGGGCCACCGCGAAGATCAGCGGCGGCAGGACCAGCGGGAGGATCAGCTCGGGTTCGATGCTGACGTCCGGGATCTGCGGGACGAGCGCCATGACGATGCCGAGCAGGGTCATCAGCACCGGTTGTGGCACTCCGGTCTTCCGACCGAGCGGCATGGTCACCACGGAGGCGAGCAGCACCAGGAAGAACAGGGGCAGCTGGCCCACGGGGAGGTTCCTCTCGACGACGGACGGCTGAGCGCCGTCCAGGATAAATCTGACAATGCGCCCATCAGTGTCGACACGCTGAACAAAAGCTTGACCTCAAGCGCACTTCAGGCCCGAGGATCGTCGACAACGGATGGATCAAGAAGGCTCACGAAGGTTCGAGAAGGATCGAGAAGGGGCGGGAAAAGGCATGAAAGCGGTCACCGTGACGGGGAGCGGCGGTCCTGAGGTCCTACGGGTCACCGAGGTGCCCGACCCGGAGCCCGGGCCGGGCGAGGTACGGGTACGGGTGTACACGGCCGGGGTGCAGCCGGTGGACCTCGCGATCCGGGAGGGGTTCCGTCCGCCGGGCCTGGCGGTCGAGCCGCCGTTCGTCCTCGGCAACGAGTTCGCCGGGGTGGTGGACGCCCTCGGTCCGGACGCCGGCGACTGGCGGGTCGGGGACGAGGTGCTGGGCTTCCGGGTGCTGGGCTGCCAGGCCGACCGGGTCGTGGTCGACGCCGGCCGGCTGGTCGCCAAGCCCGCCGGGATGCCGTGGGAGCAGGCCGGCTCGCTCTCCGCCTCCGGCCAGACCGCGCACCTGGCGCTCACCGAGCTGGGCGTCGGCCCGGGCGACACCGTGCTGGTGCACGGCGCCGCGGGCGGGGTCGGCACGGTCGCCGTCCAGCTGGCCCGCGCCTGGGGTGCCACCGTGGTCGGCACCGCGAGCGAGCGCAACCACGCGTACCTGCGGGAGCTGGGCGCGGTACCGGTCACGTACGGCGAGGGGCTGGTGGAGCGGGTCCGGGCGGCGGCGCCGCAGGGGGTGACCGCGGCCTTCGACGCCGCCGGGCGGGGCGCCCTGGAGGCCTCCGTCGAACTGGTCGCCGACCGGGACCGGATCGGCACCGTGGTCGACTACCCGGGCGCCGAGCGGCTGGGCGTCCGGCAGCTGCGGGGCGAGCGGACGGCCGGGCGGCTGGCCGAGCTGGTGAAGCTCTGGGAGGCCGGCGCACTGCGGCTGGAGGTCGAGGAGTCGTTCCCGATCGAGCGGGTCGCCCAGGCCCACCGGCTGGTCGGCTCCGGGCACGTCCGGGGCAAGGTGGTGCTGACCATGTGAGCGCGCCGGGCTCCCCGCCCCGGGCCGATTGTGAGTTTCAGCCGCTGACCAGGTAATGTTCTCCACGTCAGCAGGCGCCGCTAGCTCAGTTGGTTAGAGCAGCTGACTCTTAATCAGCGGGTCCGGGGTTCGAGTCCCTGGCGGCGCACAGACAGCCGGAAGGCCCTTCGCGAGAGCGGGGGGCCTTCCGGCGTTTCGGCGTACGCCCGCGCGGTTTCCGCCGTACGCCCGCGCGCCCCTCCGGTCCCGCGCCGCCGCACGCGCCCCCGCCCTCGCACCCGCACGCGCCGGATGGCAGGAAAGGTGGGAAGCAGGTCATTGCTGCCACCGCTCCCCGTTGGGAGGCTGGCCGTATGAGAGCGCACAGCGTGGTCATCGTCCTCTTCGAGGGCGTGCAGAGCCTCGATGTGACCGGCCCCCTGGAGGTGTTCGCGGGGGCGGGCCGGGCCGCCGGGCAGCCCGCGGCCTACCGGGTCACCACCGCCTCCCCCGGCGGCGGGCCGGTGCGCAGCCACAGCGGACTGCGGCTGCTGCCGGACGCGGACCTGGCCGGGGTCGGGCCGGTGGACACCCTGCTGGTTCCCGGCGGGATGGACACCGGGCGCCCGGACCCGGCCCTGGTGGAGCGGATCCGGGAGCTGGCCGGAGCGGCCGAGCGGGTGGTGTCGGTGTGCACCGGGGCCTTCCTGCTCGCCGAGGCCGGACTGCTGGCCGGGCGCCGGGCGACCACCCACTGGGCCTACGGCGAGGAGCTGGCCCGGCGGTTCCCCGACGTCGAGGTGGACCCGGACCCGATCCACGTCCGGGACGGGCGGATCGCCACCTCGGCCGGGGTCACCGCCGGGATCGACCTGGCGCTGGCCCTGGTCGAGGAGGACCTCGGACGCGAGACGGCCCTGCTGGTCGCCCGCCACCTGGTGGTCTTCCTGCGCCGGCCGGGCAACCAGGCCCAGTTCAGCACCCAGCTGGCCGCCCAGGTGGCGGCCCGGCAGCCGCTGCGCGAGGTGCAGCGGTGGATCGCCGAGCACCCGGAGGCCGACCTCTCGGTCGAGGCGCTGGCCGACCGGTCGGCGCTGTCGCCGCGGCACTTCGCCCGGGCCTTCGCCGCCGAGGTGGGGGTGACCCCGGGCCGGTACGTGGACGGGGTCCGGCTGGAGGCCGCCCGGCGACTGCTGGAGGACACCGACCACGGCATCGAGGAGATCGCGCGCTCCTGCGGCTACGGCACCCCGGAGGCGATGCGGCGCGCCTTCGTCCGGGCCCTGGCCGCCCCGCCCGCCGAGTACCGACGCCGCTTCCGACCCGAACCCACTGGAGGTCACTGATGCGCATCGCCATCCTGCTCTACCCCGAGTTCACCACCCTGGACGCGGTCGGCCCGTACGAGGTGCTGTCCCGGCTCCCCGGCGCCGAGGTGGTGTTCGCCGCCGCCGAACGGGGGCCGGTCCGCAACGACGTGCACAGCCTGGCGCTCACCGCGGACGCCGCCCTGGACGAGGTCGACTCGGCCGACCTGCTGCTGGTGCCCGGCGGGCCCGGGACGGAGGCCCAGCTGAAGGACCGGGCCGTGCTCGACTGGGTGCGCCGGATCGACGCGACCACCACCTGGACCACCTCGGTCTGCTCCGGCTCGCTGATCCTGGGCGCCGCCGGGCTGCTGGAGGGCCGCCGGGCCACCTCCCACTGGGGCGTCCTCGACCGGCTGCCCGGGTACGGGGCGGAGCCGACCGGGACGGAGCGGGTCGTCATCGACGGCAAGTACGCCATCGCCGCCGGGGTCTCGGCCGGGATCGACCTCGCGCTGACGCTGGCCGGCCGGATCGCCGGGGACACCGTCGCCCAGGCGATCCAGCTGCTGATCGAGTACGACCCCCAGCCGCCGTACGACTCCGGCGCGCTCGCGAAGGCGTCCCCCGAGGTGGTCGAGGAGGTGAACCGGCTGATGCGGGGCTAACCCCGCACCGACGGGAAGGCGTGCCGGCGGGCGGCGGTGGCCACGGCGAGGACGGGGAGCATCAGCGCGAGCACCGTCCAGGGCAGGGCGCCGGTGCCCAGGCCGCTCAGGACCAGGCCGCCGAGCACGCCGCCGCCCGCCATCGCGGCGTTCCACAGGGTCACCAGGACGGCTTGGGCGGCGTCCGCCCGCTCCCCGCCCGCGTCGCCGAGGGCGGTCTGGAGCAGGGTCGGGGCGCCGCCCCAGCCGAGGCCCCAGAACAGCGCCGCGGCGTACACCAGCGGCGTGCTGCCGGACGCCACCGCGAGGACGGCCGCGGTCACGGCGACCAGCAGCGCGCCGCCGATCGTCAGCTGCCGCAGCCGGCGGTGGATGTGGGCGCCGACCAGCCAGACGCTCGCCAGCGAGGCCAGCCCGAAGACCAGCAGCACGGTGCCGGTGGCGCCGCCGAGGCCGGCCCGGTCCAGGAAGGGCGCGATGTAGGTGAACAGGATGGTGTGCGCGAGCACCCAGAGCACCGTCACGGTGAGCACCGGCCGGACGCCGGGCACGGTGAGCGCGTCCCGGACCGGTGTCCGCTCACCGGCCGGCTGCCCGGGCTGGTCCGGCAGCAGCGCCGCGATCCAGCCGATCACGGCGACCGCCAGTGCCGTCATGGCCAGGAAGGGCACCCACCAGGCGAGCACCTGCCCGAGGAAGGTGCCGACCGGCACTCCCAGCGACAGCGCGACCGGCACGCCCGCCATCGCCACCGCCATGGCCCGGCCCTGCTGGTCGACCGGCACCAGCCGGCGCGCGTACCCCGCCAGCAGGGCCCAGGCGAGGCCGGCCGCGACGCCCGCGAGGAAGCGGGCGGCGAGCGTGAGCGGGTAGTTGGTGGAGACCGCGGTGACGGTGTTGGCCACCGCGAAGCCCGCCATCGCGGTGAGCAGCAGCCGCTTGCGGCCCCAGCCGGCGGTGGCCGCGCTGAGCGGGATCGCGGTGACGGCGGAGCCGATCGCGTAGACGGTGACGGTCTGCCCGGCCGCGGACTCGCTGACCCCGAGCGCCTCGCTCATCCCGGGCAGCACCCCGGCGGGCAGGTTCTCGGTGAGGCCGGTGACGAAGACGGCGGTGGCCAGGGCGAGCAGGGCGGGGAGCGGGAAGGGCTTGGGGGGTACCGGGGTGGTGAGCTGTGTGGTCGCCATGGGGACCATGCTTGGACCTCACACCGGTGTCAGGTTCAAGCACGGTCCCACGGGCGGCCGGGTCAGCGGATCAGCCGGCCCGGGACTCGGCTGCTCAGCGGCCGAAGTAGCCGTTGAAGTTCTTGGAGAACTCCTGGCCGCCGAACCGGTCCCAGTTGATCGACCAGGTCATCAGCCCGCGCAGGTTCGGCTGCGCGCCCGAACGCGGCACGTAGGTCCCGCAGTTGGCCAGCTTGGTGAGGCAGTCGAGCGCCTTGTTCACCTCGGCCGGGGCGACGTAGCCGTTGCCCGCGTTGGTGGTGGCCGGCATGCCGATGGCGACCTTGGAGGCGGGCAGCGCCGGGAACACGTTGTTCGCGTTGCCCGCCACCGGGAAGCCCTTGAGCAGCATGTCGGTCATCGCGACGTGGAAGTCGGCGCCGCCCATCGAGTGGTACTGGTTGTCCAGGCCCATGATGGAGCCGGAGTTGTAGTCCTGGACGTGCAGCAGGGTGAGGTCGTCGCGCAGCGCGTGGATGACCGGCAGGTACGCCCCGGCGCGCGGGTCCTGGCCGCCCCAGGGGCCGGATCCGTAGTACTGGTAGCCGAGTTGGACGAAGAAGGTCTCCGGCGCCATGGTCAGCACGAAGCCCGGGCCGTACTTGGCCTTGAGGGTCTTCACCGCGGAGATCAGGTTGACGATGACCGGGCTGGTCGGGTTCCTGAAGTCGGTGTCACCGGTGTTGAGGGAGAGCGAGTGGCCCTCGAAGTCGATGTCCAGGCCGTCCAGGCCCCACTTGTCGATGATCGCCGAGACCGAGCTGACGAAGGTGTCCCGGGCGGCGGTGCTGGTCAGCTGGACCTGGCCGTTCTGGCCGCCGATCGAGATCAGCACCTTCTTGCCCTGGGCCCGCTTGGCGGCGATGGCGGCCTTGAACTCGTCGTCCGACTCGACGGTCGGGCACTCGGTGGCCGGGCAGCGGTTGAAGCGGATGTCGCCGGAGGTGACGGAGGTGGGCTCGCCGAAGGACAGGTTGATGAAGTCCCAGGAGTTCGGGACGTCGGCCATCCGGGTGTAGCCGGCGCCGTTGGCGAAGCTGGCGTGCAGGTAGCCGACCAGGGCGTGGCTGCCGGCGGGCGGGCTGGTGGGCGTCCCCGTGGGGGTGCCCGTGGGCGTGCCGGTCGGGGTGCCGGTGGGCGTACCGGTCGGTGTGCCCGTCGGGGTCGCGGTCGGCGAGGCGGTCGGCGAGGCCGTCCCGGTGGGCGTCGGCGTGGGCGTCGGGCTGGGCGCGCCCGGCCCGTCCAGCGAGATGTCGTCCGCGTAGTAGGTGCCCTGGCCGTACCAGCCGTGGGTGTAGACGGTGGCGCTGGTCTGGGTGGCGCCGGTGGTGAAGCTGAGGCTGAGCTTCTGGTACGAGCCGCCGGTGCCCGGGGTCCAGGTGCTCGGGCCGCCGCCGTCCACGCCCAGGTAGACGTACGAGCCGTTGACGTAGGCGCTGAGCGTGTAGGTGGCGTTCGGGGCGACGGTGACGGTCTGGCCGCACTGGGCGGTGTCGCCGGCCGTGGCGGCCGCGGCGAGCGCGCGACCGCCGCCGTGCACCGGGCTGGTGACGACGCTGCCGGAGTTGCCGGAGCAGCTCCAGGGGCCGAGTGAGCCGGACTCGAAGCCGCCGTTGACCAGGAACTCGCCGGCCGAGGCGGTGGGCGCCAGGCCGAGTGTGACGCCGACCAGCGTGGCCGCGGCGACGGCGGAGGCGGTGCCGGCCGCGATGGTGGCGCGGCGTTGTCCGGGAAGGGTTCTGCGCATGCGGGTGCTCCTGCGATGGCGCGGTCGTGGGGGACGTCCGAGGGCACGCCGGAGCACGGGCCAGTGGGGGGAACGGCCCGGCCTGGCACCCAAGTTGGACTAGACCACTGAAGTGGATCCGGCCGGGAGGTGTCAATGGTCCAGACCGGTTCGGGCGGCCCCGGCCCACCGGCGCCCGGCCGCCCCCGGCCACCCCCGGTTGCCTCCGGTTGCCGGAGGTGACACCCCGTCGAAGGATGGAGGCGTGACCCCGCCCGGCTACCTCCGCCCCCCCCACCTGCACGGCGGCCTGCTCACCTTCACCGCCGAGGACGACGTCTGGATCGCCCCGCTGGACGCCGACGGCGGCGGCACCGGCCGGGCCTGGCGGGTCGGCTGCGACCGCACCCGGGTCAGCCACCCCCGCTTCTCCCCCGACGGCACCACCCTCGCCTGGACCAGCTGGCTCGCCCTGACCCCCGAGGTGTGGACCGCCCCGGTCGAGGGCGGCCCGGCGGACCGGCTCAGCTTCTGGGGCAGCCAGGACACCCGGGTGCGCGGCTGGCTGCCGGACGGCGAGGTGCTGGCCGTCACCTCCTACCACGAGCCCTTCGGCCACTACACCTGGGCGCACGCCCTGCCGCCGGACGGCTCCCCCGGCCGCCGGATGCCCTGGGGGCCGGTCGGCGACGCCCAGATGAGCCGCGAGCGGACCGTACTGCTCACCGGCGCCGCCCCGCACGGGCCTGCCGCCTGGAAGCGCTACCGGGGCGGCGCCACCGGCCGGCTCTGGGTGGACGGCGACCGGATCCTGCCCGGGCACACCGGGCACCTCGCCGCGCCGATGCCGGTCGGCGGCCCGCTCGGCGACCGGATCGCCTTCCTCTCCGACCACGAGGGCATCGGCAACGTCTACTCCTGCCGCCCGGACGGCACCGACCTGCGCCGGCACACCGACCACGCCTCCTACTACGCCCGCGAGGCCGCCACCGACGGCACCCGGATCGTCTACCAGCACGCCGGCGACCTCTGGCTGCTGGACGACCTGGCCGCCCCCGCCCCGCGCCGGCTGCACGTCCCGCTCGGCGGCGCCCGGGCCGGCCGCCGCCCGTACCAGGTCAGCGCCGCCGGCCAGGTCAAGGACCTCGCCTGCGACCAGACCGGCCGGGCCGGGGTGGTCACCGTGCGCGGCAGCCAGTACTGGCTCACCCACAAGGACGGCCCGGCCCGGGCGCTCGCCGACACCCCCGGGGTGCGCACCCGGCTGCCGGTGGTGCTCGGGCACACCGGCGAGGCGGCCTGGGTCACCGACGCCGAGGGCGCCGACGCGATCGAGGTGGTGCCGCTGCCGGGGCACCCCCGCTCGGAGCAGCACCGCCACCGGGTGCTCGCCGCCGGGCGGATCGGCCGCGTCCTGGAGCTCACCGCCTCCCCCGACGGCAGCCGGCTCGCCGCCACCACCTCGGACGGGCGGCTGCTGCTGGTCTCCGCCGCCGACGGCGGGGTGCGCGAACTGGCCGCCTCCGGCTACGGGCCGGTCACCGGCGCCCGCTTCTCCCCCGACTCGCACTGGACCGCCTGGTCCGAGCCGGTCGCCGGGCGCTCGCTGCGCCGCATCCGGCTCACCCGCGCCGACGCGTCCGCGGCGACCACCGACGTCACCGACGGCCGGTTCGAGGACGAGCAGCCGGTGTTCACCCGGGACGGCCGCTACCTGGCCTTCCTGTCCTGGCGCGGCTTCGACCCGGTCCACGACGTGCACACCGGCGACCTCTCCTTCCCGGTCGGCTGCCGCCCGTACCTCGTCCCGCTCGCCGCCGACACCCCCTCACCGTTCACCGCCCCGCCCGAGGACGGCGCCGCGCACGGCGAAGGCGGCGACGGCACCGTCCGGGTCGACCCGGAGGGCATCGGCGAGCGGCTGCTCCAGTTCCCGGTGATCGCCTCCAAGTACTCGGCCACCGACGCGGTGCGCGGCGGGCTGGTCTGGCTGCGCTGGCCGATCTCCGGCACCCTCGGGCAGACCTTCGCCAGCCCGGAGGACACCTCGGGGCGCCCCTCGCTGGAGCACTTCGACCTGGCCCGGGGCACCCGCAGCACGCTGGTCGACAAGCTGGACGGCTACGCGGTCTCCGGGGACGGCGGCTCGATCGCGGTCTACTCGGCCGGGACGCTGCGGGTGGTCCCGGTCGCCGCCCCCGCCGCCGGCACCACCGTCGACCTGCGCCGGATCACCCACACCGTGCACCCGGCCGCCGAGTGGCGCCAGGCCTACCACGAGGCGGCCCGGATCGTCCGGGACCAGTTCTGGGACGAGCGGATGTCCGGCCTGGACTGGCCCGCGCTGGTCGCCCAGTACGAGCCGCTGCTGGACCGGGTCTGCTCCCCCGACGACTTCGCCGACCTGCTGCGCGAACTCCTCGGCGAACTCGGCACCTCGCACGCCTACGTCACCCCCTCCCGGCGCGCCGAGGGCCCGGTGCTCGCCCAGCAGCCGCTCGGCCTGCTCGGCGCCAACGCCCACCGCTCCCCCGACGGCCGCTGGCTGGTCGACCGGGTGCTGCCCGGCGAGACCTCCGACCCGCGCGCCCGCGCCCCGCTCGCCGCCCAGGGCGTGCGGGACGGCGACGAGTTCCTGGAGGTCGGCGGCCGCCCGGTGGACCCGCTGCGCGGACCGCTGCCGCTGCTGGCCGGCACCGGCGGCACGACGCTCGAACTGGCCCTGCGCGGCGCCCCGGACGGCCCGGTGCGGCGGATCGTGATCACCCCGCTGGTCGACGAACGGCCCATCCGCTACCAGGACTGGGTGGCCAAACGGCGTTCCCTCGTCCGCGAGTTCAGCGACGGGCGGTGCGGCTACCTGCACATCCCGGACCTCGGCGGCTCCGGCTGGGCGCAGTTCAACCGGGACCTGCGGCGCGAACTGGACAAGCCCGCGCTGGTCCTGGACGTCCGCGGCAACGCCGGCGGCAACGTCTCCGAACTCGTCCTGGAGAAGCTCTCCCGGCACGTCCTGGCCTGGGACTTCACCCGGGACCGCCGCCCGGTCCGCTGGCCCCGGCACGCACCGCGCGGACCGCTGGTGGCGCTGGCCGACGAGGCCACCAGCTCCGACGGCGACGTGATCATCGCGGCGATCAAGCTGCTCGGACTCGGCCCGGTGATCGGCGCCCGCACCTGGGGCGGGGTGGTCGGGATGAGCGGACGGCACACCCTCGGCGACGGCACCCAGATCTCGGTGCCGAAGAACGCCTCCTGGTTCGGCGGCGGGCTCGGCTGGACGGTGGAGAACCGGGGCGTCGAACCGGACGTGCACGTGCTGCGCACCC
This sequence comes from Kitasatospora sp. MY 5-36, assembly GCF_001182915.1. Lineage (NCBI taxonomy): Bacteria > Bacillati > Actinomycetota > Actinomycetes > Kitasatosporales > Streptomycetaceae > Kitasatospora > Kitasatospora sp. MY 5-36. Next base: position 793 of record NZ_LFVW01000208.1, on the reverse strand, counting down.
CGCGCGACTGGGCCCGGGGGCGCCACCCGGAGCTGGTCGCCGCCGTCCAGCTGGCCCTGGAGCTGCTGGAGGACGCCCCCGCCGCCGAGCCGCCGTCCGCCGACACCCCCCGGCCGGACCTGCGCCGCCCGCCGCTGCCGCCGCGTACGGCCTGAGCTCCGGGCTCAGCCCCAGGGGTCGCCCTCGGCGGTCATGTTCTCGGCGGCGCGCCGGTCGGCCTCCTCCTGGGCGAGCCGTTCCTGCTGCTCCCGGGTGCGCTCGATGTCGTCGCCGTACGCGTCGGCGGCCTCGTCGTGGGCGAGGGCGGCCCGCTGGGCGGACTCCTGCCCGACGGACTCGTGCTGCGGCCGGTGGAACAACCTGTCGAAGATGCCCATGGCTCCTCCTCCGGGGGGAACGACGGAATGCCGGGCTGTCCCCCACTCTCACACCGGGCACGGACGGACGCACCTTGAGCCTTTGGTCCCTGGTGAACGCGTCCAAGGGCCGTAGCCGGGAGCCGCCGGACGGGCGGAGGGTGGTGGCCGTCGGCGACATCCACGCCACCCCCTGGAGCCCGCAGTGACCGTCGTACACCCCGGAAGCCCCGCCCGGCGCACCGCCGAGGACCAGCACGACGGACCGCGCCGGCGGGTCGGCCCGCTGGCCGCCCTGGACGGCCGGCTGCCCGGCACCCACGACCTGCTGCTGATGCAGTGCCCCAGCTCGCTGCGGCCCCTCGCGGGCGGCGAACTGCCGGACTGGGCACGGGCCGTGCTGCGGGCGCACCCCTGGGTGACAGTCGGCCGGGCGC
>NZ_LFVW01000207.1:0-17645 GCF_001182915.1 Kitasatospora sp. MY 5-36 | reverse complement strand
CGGCGCCCGGCTGGCCGTCCAGCACTGGGACCACGCGCTGCGGTCCGGCGAGGCGGTGGCCGCCGCCGTCCTGGGCGCGGACGCGCCGGCCTACGACCCGGTGCCGTACTTCTGGTCCGAGCAGTTCGGGCGGATGGTCCAGTACGCCGGCCGGCACGCCGAGGGCGACGAGCTGGTCCGGCGCGGCGACCCGCGGGGCGCCGACTGGTCGGTGCTCTGGCTGCGCGACGGCGTGCCGAGCGCGCTGCTGACCGTGGACCGGCCGCGCGACCTGGCCCAGGGGCGGCGGCTGATCGAGCGCGGCACCGTGCTGGACCCGGCCCGGGCGGCCGACCCCGCGGTACCGCTGAAGGCGGCCGTCGCGGGGTAGGCGCGGGGCAGGTCTGGTGCGCGGTGGGCCGCGGAGGTGGCAGTCTGGTGGCGTGAGTGAGATCGAAAGCAAGATTGAATCCCTGGTCACCGACTGGATGTACCTGCCCGACATCTCGGAGCAGTGGGGGGTCCGGGTCACCGAGGTGCGTGACCTGGTCAAGAACGGCGGCCTGATCGCCGTCCGGCGCGGCCCCAACAAGTCGCTGCAGGTCCCGGCCGCGTTCATCGACGGCCCGGGCCTGGTCAAGCACCTGTCCGGCACCCTGACCGTCCTGCGGGACTGCGGGTACAACGACGCGGAGATCCTGGAGTGGCTCTTCACCGAGGACCCGTCGCTGCCCGGCAGCCCGATCCAGGCGCTGCGGGAGAACCGCGGCACCGAGGTGAAGCGCCGCGCCCAGGCGATGCTGATCTGATGGCGGCGGACACGCCGCGCGCCGGGCTCGCCGACGCCCGGCTGTACCTGTGCACCGACGCCCGCCGGGAGCAGGGCGACCTCGCCGAGTTCCTGGACGCGGCGCTGGCGGGCGGGGTGGACATCGTCCAGCTGCGCGACAAGGGCCTGGAGGCCAGGCAGGAGCTGGAGGCCCTGGAGGTCTTCGCCGACGCCTGCCGCCGGCACGGCAAGCTGCTGGCCGTCAACGACCGCGCCGACGTCGCCCACGCGGCCCGGCCGGACGTGCTGCACCTCGGCCAGGACGACCTGCCGGTGCCGGCCGCCCGGGCGATCCTCGGTGAGGACGTGCTGATCGGCCGCTCCTGCCACGCCGAGTCCGAGGTGGACGCGGCGATCGCCGAGCCCGGGGTGGACTACTTCTGCACCGGCCCGGTCTGGCCGACCCCGACCAAGCCGGGCCGCCCGGCCCCGGGCCTCGGCCTGGTCTCGTACGCGGCGAAGCAGGACACCGACCGGCCGTGGTTCGCGATCGGCGGGATCGACCTCGGCAACCTGGACGAGGTGCTCGCCGCCGGTGCCCGCCGGGTCGTCGTGGTGCGGGCCATCACGGCCGCGGCGGACCCCCGGGCGGCCGCCGCCGAGCTGTCCCGCCGGGTGCGCGCCGCGCTCTGAGCGGCGTCCCGGGTCTCGGTGGGACCCCGCAGGACCGGCCCGGGGCCGTCGCCGCCCGTCAGTGCGTTCAGTACTTGCGGACGGTGGCGGCCTCGGCCAGTGCCAGCAGCACCGTACGGGCCCGCTCGTCGGCGAGCGGCGCCGCCTCCAGCGCGGCCAGCGACTGCCGCATCAGCTCCTCGATCCGGCGCTCCACCAGCTCCGGCGCCCCGCTGCGGGCGACCAGCCCGCGCAGTTCGGCGACCTCCGGGGCCGCCAGGTCCGGCGCGCCCAGCCGCTCGTCCAGGTGCCGGGCGTCGGCGGCCGGCAGGCCCCGCATCGCGTGCGCGACCAGCAGGGTGCGCTTGCCCTCGCGCAGGTCGTCCCCGGCCGGCTTGCCGGTGACCGCCGGGTCCCCGAAGACGCCGAGCAGGTCGTCGCGCAGCTGGAAGGCCTCGCCCAGCGGCAGCCCGAACGCCCCGTACGCCTCGACCAGCTCCGGCCCGGCGCCGGCCAGCAGCGCGCCCACCTGGAGCGGTCGCTCGATGGTGTACTTCGCGGACTTGTAGTGCAGGACGGTCTGCGCCCGCTCCAGCGCGCCCTCGTCCGTCGAGTCGCCGGCCACCGGCTCCAGCACGTCCAGGTACTGGCCGAGCATGACCTCGGTGCGCATCAGGTCGAACACCGGCTTGGCGGCGAGCACGGCGGCGGGCTCCAGGCCGGAGCGCAGGAACAGCTCGTCGCACCAGATCAGCAGCAGGTCGCCGAGCAGCACCGCGGCCGAGGCGCCGTACTGCTCGCGGTCGCCGCGCCAGCCGCTGTCGCGGTGCAGCGCCTCGAAGCGGCGGTGGACCGAGGGCAGGCCGCGGCGGGTGTCGCTGCGGTCCATCAGGTCGTCGTGGACGAGGGCGCTGGCCTGGAGCAGCTCCAGGGCGGCGGCCGCGTTGGCGATCGCCTCGCCGGTCGCGCCTGCGGCCGGGCCACCGGCGCCGCGCCAGCCCCAGTAGCAGAAGCCCGGGCGCAGCCGCTTGCCGCCGTCCAGCAGGAAGTCGCGCAGCGCGTCGGCGGCGGGGGCCAGCTGGGGCGAGATCTTGTCGAGGAGCACGGACTGGCCGTCCATGAACGCGGCGAGCGCCGCGTTGACACGGGTGCGGACGTCCTCCACGTCCATGGGGTTGGCCGCACTGGTGGCCGCACTGAGGGCCGAACCGGGGCTGGCCGGCCGGGTGCTGGACGAGGTCACGATGGGGCTCCGCTGGTTCTCTGGGGTGCAGCAAGCGTAGCGGTGCGGCCGGGAACGGCTGTGCGAGCGGCTCGGCCCGGGGTGCGGGGGAGGGGCGGCGGAGCCGTTCCGGGGCGAAACGGAACGTCTTCCATCAGTTGTCTCAATAGATGGAATACGGTTGTCCGGCCCCTTCGAACGCCGGATAGCCTGCCAGCATGGCACTCGGAATCGCTTCCACGAGAACGGATCGCGCACTGACGGTGCGCGAACTCCTGGCGGCCGGCAAGCGCTCCTTCTCCTTCGAATTCATGCCGCCCCGCACCGAGGCCGGCGAGCAGAAGCTCTGGGACGCCATCCGCCGGCTCGAACCGCTCGACCCCAACTTCGTCTGCATGACGTACGGCGCCGGCGGCTCCTCGCGCGAGCGCACCGTCAACATGGTCGGCCGGATCGCCACCGAGACCACCCTGACCCCGGTCGCCCACCTCACCGCGGTGGACCACTCGATCGCGGAGCTGCGCAACATCATCGGCCAGTACGCCGACCAGGGCGTGCGCAACGTCCTCGCGGTCCGGGGCGACCCGCCCGGCGACCCGATGGGCGAGTGGGTCAAGCACCCCGAGGGCGTCACCTACGCGTACGAGCTGGTGGAGCTGATCAAGGGGATCGGCGACTTCTGCGTCGGCGTCGCGGCCTCCCCGAACATGCACCCGCGCTCGACCGACTGGGACGAGGACATCCGGCACTTCGTGGCGAAGATCCGCTCCGGGGCCGACTACGCGATCACCCAGATGTTCTTCGAGGTGGACGACTACCTGCGGCTGCGCGACCGGGTGGCGGCCGCCGGCTGCGAGACGCCGATCATCCCGGAGATCATGCCGGTCACCAACGCCAAGCAGCTGGAGCGCTTCCCGCAGCTCAGCGGCTCGGCCTTCCCCGTCGACCTGGAGGCCCGCCTGCGGGCGGCCATCGACGACCCGGCGGCGCTGCGGGCCATCGGCATGGAGCACGCCACCGCGATGGCCGAGCGCCTGCTCGCCGAGGGCGCGCCGGGTCTGCACTTCATCACGCTGAACCACTCGACGGCGACGCTGGAGATCTACCAGAACCTGGGACTGCACCAGCGCTGAGCGGGCGCTGCGGGGGCCTGCTCCCGCCGCGCCGACGCCGGGTGTTCACGAGCCCGTCACCGTACCGACGGTGGCGGGCTCGGTCGTGTGCGGCGGGTGCCCCGGGCGGCGGGAACGCGATGCGGTACCCCAGCCGTTGAACCGGTACAGTCGCCGCACACGCGCGGCGCACACGCGCGGGTACGCGACTGGAGGTAGCGGGGCGGATGGGCATCGGATACCTGCTGCTGTACGTCGCGTTGGCGGTGGTGGCGCTCTGGCTGGTCGCGGAGGTGCTGCTGCAGAACCGGGCACCGCTGCACTGGCGGGTCCTGGCCCTGGCCGGCTTCCTGGGCGTGGCCGCGGGGATGGTCCTCGGCTCGGTCGTGGTGATCGGGGCCGGCGCCGCGCTGTTCGCGGTCGGACAGGCCTTCGTCACCCTCTCGGTCAAGCGCGGCCACCAGACCGGCTGGTCCCTGCGGAAGCCCGACGGCAGCCTGCCCGGCCCGCTCGCCAAGGTGCCGCTGCTCGGCGCCCTCACCGGCGGCGCCGCCGCGGTGGCGGCCGCCGCGGTCGCCCGCAAGCGGGTCGGCGAGGTCAGCCCCGTCGAGGAGACCCCGGCCCCCGCGCCGCTGCCCACCCCGCTGCCCTCCCCGGCGCCCGACGAGGTGCCGGAGGTCGAGCAGACCGCCGCCTTCGAGATGCAGGAGCTCGCCCAGGACGGCGTCTACGCCCCCGGGTACTACGAGCAGCAGCAGCCGCAGGTCCAGCAGCAGCCCCAGGACCCGTACGCCCCCGCCTACCAGGCCGGCTACGACCAGCAGCAGTGGCAGACCCAGCAGCAGCCCGCCTACGCCTACGACCAGCAGCAGACCTACGGCGGCTACCCCCAGCAGCAGCCCGACCCGTACGGCGGCTACCCGCAGCAGCAGCAGAACCAGCAGCAGGACCCGTACGCGGGCTACCAGCAGCAGCCGCAGCACCAGCAGGCCTGGGACCAGACCGCCCAGCAGCAGCCCCAGCAGTGGCAGCCCCAGCCCGACCCGCACACCCAGGGCATCCCGCAGCAGCCGATGTACGACCAGAACCACGGCTACCAGCAGCAGAACACCTGGCACCAGCAGGGCTGACCGGCCCGACCGGGCCGTTACGCCGGGCCGATCAGGCCGGCGGTGATGCAGGCCGACATGCCGACGCGGGCGAGGCCGCCGCCGGGGTGGGCGTTGCCGCCGATCAGGTAGAGGCCGGGGACGGGGGACTCGTTGGCGGCCTTCAGCCAGGAGCCCGCGGAGCCGGCCAGGGCCGGGCGGGCGACCGCGCCGAACAGCGCGCCGGTCTCCCGGCGGGTGTCCTCCGGGGTGCGCACGACCCGCCACAGGATCCGCTCGCGCAGGCCCAGGCCGGCCGCGTCCACGTGGGCGAGCAGCCGGTCGGCGTAGCGGTCGGCGAACCCGGGGACGGTCCAGTCGACCTCGTCCTGGGCCGGGACGGTCGCGGTCAGCACCACGCTCTCGTGGTCGTCGTCGGGCCGCAGCGCCGGGTCGTCCGGGCGCAGCACCTGGACGGTGGGGCGCTCGCAGGGCGGCGCCGAGAGCGTCAGGGCGTTCGCCTCGGCGGCGGGGTCGGCCGCGTGGACGACCGTGCGGTGCGGGGTGCCCGCGGGCCGGGGGCCGCGCAGGGCGAGCAGCACACTGAAGTGGCCGGGCACCTCCACCGGCTCCCACTCCTCGGGCGGCAGCCCCGGCCACTCGGCCAGGCCGTGGCGGTAGAAGGCGTCGGTGTCCATCGCGGAGACCACCAGGTCCGCGTCGATCCGGCCGTCCGCCGTCTCGACCCCGGTCGCCCGGCCGCCCTCGACGACCACCCGGGTGACCGGGGTGTCGAAGCGGAACGCGACCTTGCGCAGCTCGCAGCGGCGGAACACCGCGTCCGCGAGGGCCCGCAGCCCGCCCCGGACGTACCAGACGCCGAAGGACTGCTCCATGTACGGCAGGACGGTGGCCCCGGCGGGTGCCATGGCCGAGGTGAAGCCGTACCGCAGCGCGGGCTCGCACAGCAGGGCGGTCAGGCCGGGGTGGCCGTCGAGCTCGCGCGCGGCCACGTGCTCCAGGGACCACGGCCGCGCGCGGCGCAGCCGGGCCAGGCCGGTGCGCGGCGGGACGGGGTACGGGTCGGTGCCCACCAGGGCCCGGTCGGCCGGGGACAGCACGCCGCGCTCGGCCGGCAGCGGCTCCTCCAGCAGCGGGCGGCGGGTGGCCTCCCAGACCGTCCGGCCGTGGTTCATCACCGCGCTCCAGCGGGCGCCGGAGCCGGCCCCGAAGGCGGCGTCCAGCGCCTGGCTGACGCCGCCGCGGGAGGCGTTCGGCAGGGTGACGGCGGTGCCGTCGGGGAACAGGTGCCGGCTCTCCGGGTCGACCGGGGCCAGCTCGACCAGCTGCTCCAGGGGCTCCTTGCCGGTCTTCAGCGCGAGGTCGCGGTAGACCGCCGGGAGGGTGAGCAGGCCGGGCCCGGTGTCGAAGGCGAAGCCCTCGCGCTCGTACCGCCCGACCATGCCCCCGTAGGTGCCGCCCGCCTCGCAGACCGTCACCCGGTGGCCGAGGGTCGCCAGCCGGGAGGCCGCCGCGAGCCCGCTCATTCCTGCGCCGATGACGACGATCTTTGCCATGGCACCTGATCCTAGGACCAGTCTCAGGCGCTCCCCGCCGCCGCCCGGGCGGCCCGGCGTTCGCGGCGGCGGGCCCGGAAGGCGCGGATCCGGCTGACCGCCAGCCAGACCAGCAGCAGCCCGGCGGCCAGGACCACGGCGGCGACCGAGGCGGCCAGCCAGGGGTGGAAGATCGCCAGGGTGATCAGGCCGGCCACCGAGAGGTCCTCGGCCATGCTGACCACGATGTTGCTGGCCGGCTCGGGGGAGGTGTTGACGGCCATCCGCAGCGAGGCCTTCACCAGGTGGCTGACCAGCGCCGAGGCGCCGCCCATCGCGCCGGCCGCGACCTCGCTCAGCGAGCCGGGGTCGTTGCCCGCGATCAGCACGCCGACGGTGGCGCCGGCGACCGGCCGGATCACCGTGTGCACGACGTCCCAGACGCTGTCCACGTACGGGATCTTGTCGGCCACCGCCTCCAGCGCGAACAGCACCGCGGCCACGACCAGCACGTCGGTGCGCTCCAGCGCCTGCGGCACCGAGTCCGCGTCGGCGAACCTGCCCAGCAGGCCGAGCAGCAGCACCACCGCGTAGGCGTTGATGCCGCTGGCCAGTCCGCTGGTGAAGATCAGCGGCAGGACCGTCATCTCGTCCCCCTCCTCGTCATCGCGTCCCCTGGTCGTCCGGCGGGCCGGTACCGCCCGGCCCCGCCGTACCGTACCCGGCACCCGGGACGCCGTGGACGCACCCGCCGGTTCCGGCGGCCGGCCGGACCGGGACGGGCCGGGGCGCACTGAGTACAAATACTCAGATCCGCGGTTGAGTACGTCAGCGGATGGCCCCCGACCTGCGGAGACGGGAGAGTGGTGGCACCCGGGAGGGCGGCGCGTCGGGCGCCGGGCCCGCCCGGGCGGCGGATCCGTCCGTCCCCCGGCCGAACCGGCCCGGGGAGGCGGCGGACGGACCGCCACGGGGCTGGTCACGGTCCCCGCACCGCCGACACGGGGCGGCGGAGCGGGCCGGGGGGAGACCGGCCGCGAGGGGGGAGCTCGCCACCGCCGACCACGGGGGAGCGGCGGAGCGACGGCACGGCGGCGGCGCGGAACCGGGGGAGGACCGCGCCCGCCGCCGCTACGCCTTTTCCGGACGCCCTTCCGGAGCCGCCCGGGGCGCGGCCGGCCCGGCCGGATTGTCAGTGGTGCCGTTCACGATGGAGGGGCACGGACCACCCGGTCCGCGCGCTGCCTCGGAACGGGGGAGACCATGACCGTCAGCCGTCCTGAGCCCGTCACCGCCCGCCTCCACTCCGCCGCCCCGCCGCAGCTCCCGGGCCCGTCCGCCGGGCGCCCCGCCGGAGCCGACGTCCACCCCGTGCTGCGCCGGGTCGCCGCGCCGCGGGCCGCCCTCGACCTGCTCGCCGACGCCCACCGCACCCTCACCCGGGCCCGCGCCCTGGAGGACCCGCTGGAGCGCTACGCCACCGCCCACCTGGCCGCGCTGCGCACGGTGGCGGCCGTCCTGGCGGTGCGCGGCCGCCCGGAGAAGAGCCCGCGCCGGCGCAAGGCCATCCGCAGCGCCTGGGAGGTGCTGCCCGAGGTGGCCCCGGAGCTCGCCGAGTGGGCGGTCTACTACGGTGCCGGCGCCCGCCGCCGGGCCGCCGCCGAGGCCGGGATCAGGGGCGCCGCCTCGGCCCGCGACGCCGACGACCTGGTCCGCAACTCCGCCCTCTTCCTGCGCCTGGTCGAGCGCCTGCTCGGCCTGCACGCCGCGCCGCCCCCGCCCCGGCTCCCGTCGGACGGCGTCGTGGGCCCGGCAAGGATCCCTGGGACAGGCTCTAAGGTGGAGGCAACCTGATCGAACTGCACGTGCCAAGGAGTCCCACCTTGTACCCGACGCGTCCCCGCAGTGCCCTGCGTACCGCCGTGGTGTGGGAGGTGGTCCGGGCGGCCCTGGAGAAGCGGTCGGCCGAGCTGGACCAGCCGGTGCTCGACGTGGTCGACACCGGCGGCGGCACCGGGAACTTCGCGGTGCCGGTCGCCAAGCTCGGCCACCGCGTCACCGTGGTCGACCCGAGCCCGGACGCCCTGTTCGCCCTGGAGCGCCGGGCCGCCGAGGCCGGTGTGACGGACCTGGTGCGCGCCGTCCAGGGCGACACCCAGACCCTGCCCGAGCTGGTCGCCCCCGGCAGTGTGGACGCGGTGCTCTGCCACGGCGTGCTGGAGGTCGTGGACGACCCGGCCGAGGCGCTCGGCAGCCTGGCGGGCGCCCTGCGCAAGGGCGGCGTGGTCAGCCTGCTGGCGGCCAACCGCAATGGCGCCGTGCTGGCCCGCGCGCTGGCCGGCCACTTCACCGAGGCCCGTACCGTGCTGTCCGCCGCCGACGGCCGCTGGGGCGAGCAGGACCCGATGCCGCGCCGCTTCACCGGCGAGGAGCTGGGCCGGCTGGCCGAGGCCGCGGGCCTGCGGGTGCAGTCGGTGCACGGCGTACGGGTATTCTCCGACCTCGTCCCCGGCGTGCTGGTGGACACCGAGCCGGGCGCGCTGGACGCGCTGCTGAAGCTGGAGGAGGCCGCCGCCGCGCAGCCCGCCTTCCACGCCGTGGCGACCCAGCTGCACCTGCTGGCCACCCTGGCCTGAGGCGCCCCTCCCGGCCCGCGCGCCCCTTCACGCGCGCCTCCGCCGTCGTACGGTTTTTTTGCCCGCCGTACGGCGGTGGTTCGCGCCCCGGAGGCCCGCCCGTTCCCGCGCCGTGACCCCTCGGTGGCCCGCCCGTTTCCGGGCCCGGCGGCGGCCGGGCGGTGCCACCCGGCGGCAAACCTCCCCAGGTCCGGGACGATTCCATCCGATCGGGCACTTGTCCGGGGCGTGGCGCGTTGACTCCGATGCGGCCGTCCCCGCTCGAAGTGGCCCGTCCCACGCGGCGCAGACCACCCCGTAACGGGCCCACGGACCGTATGATCTGGGTAAAGCCGGAAAGCATGACAGCCGGACGCGTGGGGCATATGGACGACACGGGCCGGGTCCCCCGCACGGGCGTCCGACCGTGTGCCCCAAGGCTGATTGGACTTGCCTCCCCGACCGGGGTGGGCGGACCGGTCGCACCCGCGACCGACGAGTAGGAGGACTCCGTGCCGCTCTCGGAGCACGAGCAGCGACTGCTCGACCAGATGGAGCGAGCGCTGTATGCCGAAGATCCCAAATTCGCGTCTGCGCTTGAGGGAACCGGGCTGCGCACCTACACCCGTCGGCGGGTCTACCTGGCCGTCGCCGGCTTCGTGGTGGGCATCGGCCTGCTGATGGGCGGCATGGTCGTACCGGATCAGATCTGGGTCAGCGTCGTGGGCTTCCTGGTGATGCTCGGGTGCGCGGTGTTCGCCGTGACCGGCTGGCGCCGCGGTCCCGCGGGCCAGGGCACCGGAGCCCGTCCGGCCGCCGCCCCGCGCCGCAAGGCCGGGATGATGGACCGGGTGGAGCAGCGCTGGCAGCGCCGCCGGGACGAGCAGACCGGCGGGTTCTGAGCCGCTCGGCCGATACGTACGAAGCCGGGGCGGGCAGTCGATCGACTGCCCGCCCCGGCTTCGTGTCCGGAAGGGAAACCCCCGGGTCAGGACTCCGGGGTGGACCCCTTGCCCCGGGTGAGGACCCGTCGCACCGGCGCGGAGACGGCCTCGACCGCCCGGGCGACCGCGGCGCCGGCCGTCGCCCGGGCCGCCCGCGCCGCGTCGGAGATCCGCCACCACAGCTGCGCCGAGGACGGCGGCAGCAGCAGCGCCCTGGTCCGTCCGGCCCGGCCGGCGGCCGCCCGCAGCCCGCGCCGCACGGTGCGGACGTCGGCGGCCAGCGGCTCGGTGACGGGCTGCCCGGGCGGGGCGTAGAGCACCCGCTCGGTGGCCAGCGCCAGTCGGCCGGTGGCCGCCGCCGAATCCGCGTCCAGGTGGGCCTTCTCGGTGATCCGGTGGGCCGCCGAGCGCGGGGTGCGTGACTCGTCCGGGGGAATTCCGAGGTCCCAGGCGGAGTCGACCAGCTCGTCCCAGGCGGCCAGCACCTGGGCGTCGGTCAGCTCCGCCGCTCCGCTCCCGCCGGGCCCGCGCCGCCCGCCGCCGCCCAGCCGGCGACGGCGCACGGCCGCGCGCCAGACCATCGGGACGAGCAGCAGGGCGATCAGCGCGAGCACCGCGGCCAGGGTGCCGAGCACCTGGCCGGAGAGCAGCCAGGACTCCTCGGCGGTCTTGGCGACGGCCTTGTCCTTGGAACCGCACTCGCCGAGCTGGCGCTGCTTGGCGGTGCAGTCCGAGCCGGAGCTCGGCAGCGGGGCGGCCGAGGCGGTCTGCGGGGCGGCGGTCGCCTGCTGGGTCGGCGCGGTGGTCGGGGCGGTGGACGCCTCGGTGTAGCGGGTCGGGACGCCGCGGCTCGGGGTCGGCTCGAAGCGCAGCCAGCCGTAGCCCGTGAAGTACAGCTCGGGCCAGGCGTGGTACATCCGGCCGGTCACCGAGTAGACGTTGCCGCCCTTGCTGTCGCCGGGGGTGAAGCCGACGGCCACCCGGGCCGGGATCTTCAGCTCCCGGGCCATCGCCGCCATGGTGGAGGCGAAGTGCACGCAGAAGCCCCGCCGGTCGCGCAGGAAGACGGCGATGGCGTTGCTGCCGGTGCCGCCGCTGACGGCGGTGTCGTACGTGAAGCCCGGCCCGGTGAACCAGTTGACCAGCGCCGTCGCCCGGTCGAAGTCGTTCTTCGCGCCGGCGGTGACGGCCTTGGCCTGCTCGGCGACGACCGGCGGCAGGTCGGTCGGGAGGGCGGTGTAGCGCTCCCTGATGTCCGACGGCGCGGTGCCCGCGAGGCGCAGCTCGTTGGCGGTGGGCCGCACGTCCAGGGCGGTGACGTGGTAGCTCAGGCCGCGGATCGCCTTGTCGCTGGTCGGCAGGACGGTACGGGTCAGCGGGTCGAGCTTCCAGGCGCTCCGGTCGGGGAGCTGGACGGAGGCGGCCGGGTAGGGCATCGGCAGCCAGCTCCCCCCCAGCCGCTCGTCGACCTTGAAGTCGCCCTCGAAGCGGGCCACCTGGGGGTCGCGCAGGCCCTCGGGGGCGGGCAGGGCCGCCGGGAGGTCCTGGACGGTGGTGCTGCCGAGCCGCCAGTTGACGCCGTCGAACTGGTCGAGCGAGCCGGTCCGCAGGTAGACCTGGTCGGCCAGCGGGGTGTCCAGGGTGTAGCTGAGCAGCTCCGCGTCGGTCGGCTTGGAGATCGCGGCCTCCAGGCTGACGAGCGGGTCGAGGCTGGTCGACAGGCTCCCGCCGACGCCCTTGCCGCCCGATCCGCCGGATCCGGAGTTCAGCAGCCCGAAGCTCCAGTGCGGCAGGACCACCGGCAGCAGCAGCGCCACCGCCAGGGCCAGCACGCCGACCTGCCGGCCGCCCGGGCTGACCCGGCCGGACTCCACCGAGCCGCGCGCACCGCCGTAGAACACCCGGCCCCAGCGGGAGACCCGGTCCTGGCCCTCGGCGAACAGCAGCAGCAGGTAGCCGGCCGCGGCGACGGCGAACCAGACCCAGCTGCCGTGCTCCCCGGCCAGGCCGTTGCCGACCGAGTACAGCGCCAGCAGCGGCAGCCCGGCCAGCGCCGAGCGCCGGTAGGTCACCGCGACGGTGTCCACCGCGACGGCGATCAGCCCGATCGCCGAGACCAGGATCAGCCGCAGTCCGGCGGTGGGCGGAGCCGGGATGGCGTACTGCTGTATGTCGTCCAGGCCGGCGGTGAAGACCTGGTCCAGGACCCGCAGCGCGGACGGGCCGGGCAGCATCCCGCCCTCGCCGGCGAAGCCGAGCAGCAGCAGGAGGAGCAGGACCAGCAGCTGCCCGAGCGGTACCGTCCAGCGGTACACCGGGGCACGGCGCAGGCCCGCGCCGGCCGCGGCGACCACGGCGATCACCAGGAGGGCGTGGGTGAGCCAGCTGCGGGTGGTGAGCAGCGGCATCATGCACAGCGCGGCGAGGGCGGTGGCCAGCGCCGAGTACGCGGTCAGTTTGGCCCGGGTGGTCACGCGCCGGCCTCTTCTCGGTAGGGGGCGGTCGTCCGGCTGCCGTCGGCGGCCCGCCACAGGTCCGGTACGGAGTCCCCGGCCCGTACCGGGATCACCGTCCAGCCGGCTTCGCGCAGCTGCTGGACCCGGGCCCGGAAGTCGTCGCCGCCGGTGTCCGGGGCGAGCATCCGCAGGCCGGCCCAGGTGCCGGTGTCCAGCAGGAAGGCGATCGCCCCGCCGGCGCGGCTGCGCAGCCGGCCCAGCCGGGTGGCCTGGGCGTCGTCCAGCTCGCCGAGGACGGCGACCAGCAGGCCCTCGCCGCCGGCGCGCAGCGGGTCCTCGGCGCGGGACAGGGTGCCGCCGTCGGACAGGTCGGCGACCGCGAGGGCGTCCAGGACCAGCCCGGAGGTGTCGGCGCCGCTGTGGCTGCCGCCCGCGCCCGGCCCGGGCACCGACAGCCCGGTGTCGGTGAGCAGCCGGGTCTGGTAGCCGCGCTCCAGCAGGTGCACGGCGACCGAGGCGGCGCAGCCGACCGCCCACTCGAAGGAGGAGGCGGGGCCGCTGCCCCGGTGGGCGATCTCCCGGGTGTCCAGCACGACGGTGGCCCGGGCCTGCTGCGGCTGCTCCTCGCGGCGCACCATCAGCTCGCCGTACCGGGCGGTGGAGCGCCAGTGCACCCGGCGCAGGTCGTCGCCGGGCCGGTACTCGCGCAGGATCACGTCGTCGTCGCCGGCCAGCGCCAGGGTGCGGCTGTGGCTCTCGCCCTGGCCGATCCACTCGCCGCTGAGCCGTACCGACGGCAGCGCCTGGACCTGGGGGACGACGGTGAGGACGTCGGAGGCGGTGAAGGCGCGGGTCACCTCGCACATCCCGAACGGGTCGGCCAGCCGCAGCTGGAGCGGCCCGAGCGGGTAGCGGCCGCGCAGGTCGGAGCGGACCCGGTAGGAGACCTCGCGGTGGCCGCGCGGCTCGACCCGGTCCAGCACGAAGCGCGGGCGCGGCCCGAGCACGTACGGGACCTTGTCCTCCAGCAGCAGCACCCCGGTGGGCACCCGGGAGACGTTGTCGACCCGCAGGTGGACCCGGGCCTCCTGGCCGGCGACCGCCCGGCGCGGGCTGAGCCGGCGTCCGCTGGCCACCCGGTAGCGGGTGTTGGCGACGACCACCACGGCGACCAGCGGCAGCGCGGCGAGCAGGACGCCGACACGCAGCAGGGCGTCCTGGTCGAGCAGGTAGGAGCAGGCCACCGCAGTGACCCCGGCGGCGAGGAAGGACCGCCCCCGGGTGGTGAGACCGCGGAACCCGGCCCGCAGTCCCGATGATTCGGACTGGGCCACCTCAGCCCCTCCGGACGGCCGGGCCGCCCTGCGGGCGCGGCAGCGGCAGCCGGGCGACCAGGTCGGCCACGATCTGCTCGGAGGTGCGGCGGCTGAGCTGGGTCTCGGCGGTCGGCATCAGACGGTGCGCCAGGACCGGGACGGCGAGGCGCTGGATGTCGTCGGGGGTGACGTAGTCGCGCCCGTCCAGCGCGGCGGCGGCGCGGGCGGCCCGGACCAGGTGCAGGGTCGCGCGGGGCGAGGCGCCCAGGCGCAGCTCGGGGCTGGTGCGGGTGGCGCCGACCAGGTCGACGGCGTAGCGGCGGACCGGGTCGGCGATGTGCACGGTGCGGACCAGGTCGATCAGCTTGAGGATGTCGGAGGCGTGCGCGACCGGCTGGAGGTCCTCCAGCGGGCTGGCGCCGGCGTGGGTGTCGAGCATCGCGAGCTCGGCCTCGGGGCTGGGGTAGCCGATCGAGATCCGGGCCATGAAGCGGTCGCGCTGGGCCTCCGGCAGGGGGTACGTGCCCTCCATCTCGACCGGGTTCTGGGTGGCCACGACCATGAACGGCGAGGGCAGTTCGTAGCTGGTGCCGTCGATGGTGACCTGGCGCTCCTCCATGGACTCCAGCAGCGCCGACTGGGTCTTCGGCGAGGCGCGGTTGATCTCGTCGCCGACCACGACCTGGGCGAAGATCGCGCCCGGGCGGAACTCGAAGTCGTGCCGCTGCTGGTCGTAGATGTTGGTGCCGGTGACGTCCGAGGGCAGCAGGTCGGGCGTGAACTGGATGCGGCGCACGGTGCAGTCGAGCGAGCGGGCGAGCGCCTTGGCCAGCATGGTCTTGCCGACGCCGGGCACGTCCTCCAGCAGCAGGTGGCCCTCGGCGAGCAGGACGGTCAGGGCGATCCGGACGGCCTCCGGCTTGCCCTCGATCACGCTCTCGACGTTGCCGCGCACGCGGTCCACGACCGCGGCGAGTTCGGGGAGCCCGGTCTGCCGGAACCCGCCCGCCCGCTGCGGTTCGCCCCCCGCGGGACTGCCGAGTCCGGCCTGATCCTTGTAGCTCGTCACCCGTATACGCTCCCTGGCACCCTGTGCCCGCCCCGTCCCGAGGCCGGACCCCACCCCATGCTTGACGCGGCCGTCCCGGGGGCGGTTCCGAACGAGGAGCCGGCGGCCGGGAAGGCGGCCTGCGGCCTGGCCGCCCCAGGTGGTTCGGGGTCCGACCGGCAGGCGCATTCTCCCCCGCGGGATGGCCAGAAGTCACCATTCGGCGGTGCCCGAATGCCCGGACACCGTCGGCCGGGCAGGGTCGGGGCGGGTCGCTCAGTCGATCTCGCGGAGCAGGCCGGTGTGGACGTCGAAGACGAAGCCGCGGACGTCGTCGGTGTGCGGCAGGAAGGGAGAGGTGCGGACGCGCTGCATGGACTGGCGGACGTCGCCGTCCAGGTCGACGAAGGCCTCCACCGCCCACTGCGGGCGCTGGCCGACCTCCAGCTCCAGCTCGCGGCGGAAGTCCTCGGTCAGCCCGAGCAGGCCGCAGCCGGTGTGGTGGATCAGCGCGATCGAGCGGGTGCCGAGGGCGCGCTGGCTGATGGTCAGGGACCGGATGGTGTCGTCGGTGACGACGCCGCCGGCGTTGCGGATGACGTGGGCGTCGCCGAGTTCGAGGCCGAGCGCGGCGAACAGGTCGAGTCGGGCGTCCATGCAGGCGACCACGGCGATCTTCTGCACCGGGCGGGCGTCCATGCCGCCGTCCCGGAAGGTCACCGCGTAGGCGCGGTTGGCCGTGACGAAGCGGTCGATGACGGTGGGTCTGGCAGGGTCGGCAGCGGCGTTCGGCGAGGGCCGGTCGGGTGTCACTGTCATGGGGGCGACGTTAGTGCGGATCGGGCCCGCGCGGTGGGGCCGGGAGCTACAGAACGGCGGGCCGTGATCGGGTGCATCGCCACAACGGGAGCTGCTCCCGGAGCGGCCGCCGCCGACCCGCACGCGGGGCGGCCAGGGGGCGCGCGCCCGCCGCCGAAGGCCCCCGATCCGGACCGCCGCCGGTCCGCCCCGAGGGCCGCGACCTGCGGTGATCCGTACCGCCGCCCGGGTGGTGCGCCGGAGCGGGCCATTGACTGGCAGGGGCCGCGCGATAGAGTTTGCGGCGCAGTGGAGCACACCCGCCGGGGCCCGTCAACGGGGCTTCCCCGGCCGGTGCGGCCCGGTCGAAGCGGCCCGTGGCCTCCTCCCGCTCCGTGCCCACCTGGCGCACCTTCCCCGGCGCCGGGCGGTCACGACCTTCCCCTCGAGCGGGCGGGGACCACGGGCCGCTTCGTCGTGCCGGGGCACGGTGGGCGAGAATGGTCGCAGCTCCCGGACGTCGGGCTGCTCCGCACCGAGGAAGGGCGCCACCGCGCATGACCACCAACGAACCGGGCCCCAAGCACGTTCCGGTGATGCTCCAGCGGTGCATGGACGCGCTCGCACCGGCGATCTCGCGCCCCGGGGCCGTCGTGGTGGACGCCACCCTCGGCCTCGGCGGGCACAGCGAGGCGCTGCTGACCCAGTTCCCTGAGGTGCGGCTGGTCGCGGTGGACCGCGACCCGGCGGCGCTGAAGCTGTCCGGCGAGCGGCTGGCCCC
Organism: Kitasatospora sp. MY 5-36; assembly: GCF_001182915.1. Classification (NCBI taxonomy): domain Bacteria; kingdom Bacillati; phylum Actinomycetota; class Actinomycetes; order Kitasatosporales; family Streptomycetaceae; genus Kitasatospora; species Kitasatospora sp. MY 5-36. The sequence goes on along the minus strand of NZ_LFVW01000207.1, from coordinate 1,289 downwards.
GTTCGGCGACCGGGCGACCCTGGTGCACGCCGTCTACGACGAGATCCCCGAGGTGCTGGAGCGCCTGGACATCGACCGGGTCGACGGCGTCCTGTTCGACCTCGGCGTCTCCTCGATGCAGCTGGACGAGGCGGACCGCGGCTTCGCGTACGCGCAGGACGCGCCGCTGGACATGCGGATGGACCAGACCCGGGGGATCAGCGCGGCGGAGGTGCTGAACACCTACGGCCACGGCGACCTGGCCCGCATCCTCAAGGTGTACGGCGAGGAGCGGTTCGCCGGGAAGATCGCCTCGGCGATCCTGCGGGAGCGGGAGAAGGAACCGTTCACCAACAGCGCGCGTCTGGTCGAGTTGGTGCGGAACGCCATTCCGGCGGCGACCCGTCGGACCGGCGGGAACCCGGCGAAGCGGACGTTCCAGGCGCTGCGGATCGAGGTCAACGGCGAGCTGGAGGTCCTGGACCGGGCGATCCCGGGGGCGCTGGACGTCCTCGCGATCGGCGGCCGGATCGTGGTGATGTCCTACCAGTCGCTGGAGGACCGGCTCGTCAAGCAGTACCTGGCCGCCGGTGCGACCAACACCGCTCCGCCGGGGCTGCCGTTCATCCCGGAGGAGCACCAGCCCTGGCTCAAACTGATCACTCGCGGTGCCGAGCTGGCCACCGAGGAGGAGATCGAGGAGAACCGGCGCGCCGCGCCCGTACGGCTGCGGGTGGCGGAGAGGATCAGGGACCGAAGCAAGCGGGGCTGACGAACCGGCCCGGCGGGGTCCGAAGGGCGGAGGAAAGCGGTGGGGCCGGTGGCCGGTGAGGTCCGGGCGGGGCGGGGAGGACTCCCAGGGCAGGGCAGGGCGCGGATCACGGTCCGGCCGGGCAGGCGTCCGGTACGGAGGCGCACACCGTTCGCGGTGCTCGTCGTGGTGCTGCTGGCGGCCGGGCTGCTCGGCCTGCTCGCGCTGAACACCGCACTCAACGAGGGCTCCTTCGAGCTGTCCCGACTGCAGAAGCAGACCACCGTGGCGACCGACGAACAGCAGAGCCTCCAGCACGAGATCGACCAGAGCTCGGCCCCGGACGCGCTGGCCAGGCGCGCCGCCGAGCTGGGCATGGTCCCGGCCGGCGGGATGGCCTTCCTGGACGTCCCGAACGGCGGCAAGGTGGTCGGCACCCCCGGCCCGGCGCAGGACAGCCCGCCGGTCAAGCGCTCCACGGCCGAGCCGTGGCCGACCAGGACCCCCTCCGGTGCCGCCCAGCCGAGCGCGGCCCCGCCCGCCGCCGGGCCGTCACCGG
>NZ_LFVW01000206.1:0-17661 GCF_001182915.1 Kitasatospora sp. MY 5-36 | reverse complement strand
GGTGGGCAGCCCCGGCGGCGGTCCGAAGCCGCCGGCGCCCGCGGGGCCGGGAGCGCCCGGTACGGGCTGCGCGCCCCCGCCCGGCTGCTGCTGCGGGAAGCCGTACCCCGGTCCGTTCGGCGGCTGTGGGAAGCCGTACCCCGGTCCGTTCGGTGGCTGCGGCGGCGGTGGCGTCGTCATGGAAGTTCCCCCCTGGACCTGGCGCCGAGGTGCTCCCCGCACCCCGGTCGGACCCGACCGACGATAGCCGCCGGGCCGCGGAACGCGACAGGCGCCGCAGCGGCCTCGGGGAGAGGCCGGCTGCGACGCCTGTCGCACTGCTTCTGTGCACCGCACCCGCGTGGCGAACGCAGGCCGCGTGCGGTGCGAGTCTTGCGCGCCTCGGGGGTCCGGGTAGAGGGCCGGGTCGCTCCGAAGCGGTGGGGGTCGAAGACCCCGGGGCGTCAGGCCTGGACGGCGGTGTTGACGCGCTTGGTGATGGCCGACTTCTTGTTGGCGGCCTGGTTGGCGTGGATGACGCCCTTGCTCACGGCCTTGTCCAGCGCCTTGGAGGCGGCGCGGGCCAGCTCGGTGGCCTTCTCGGTCTCGCCGGCGGCAGCGGCCTCACGGGCCTTGCGCAGAGCGGTCTTCAGCGAGGACTTGACGGCCTTGTTGCGCAGGCGCGCCTTCTCGTTGGTCTTGTTGCGCTTGATCTGGGACTTGATGTTCGCCACGAAGGAGCCTCAGTCTTGTCTAAGGATTTGAACGGGTTCGCACCCGGTGGCCGTCGGACCAGCTGAGAGGGCATGCCGAGGCCGGGTGCAGCAGCCCACGCTACCAGGGGCCCGCTGCCCGCCCCAAACCCGGGCGCCCGCGAGGGCCGCCCCCGACCGCTCGCGAGGGCGGCCCCGGACGGCCCCGGGTGCCCGAACGGCGGCCCGCCCCGCGGTCGTGGGAAGATGGCAGGGACTATTTCGATCGGACGAGCCCGTCCGGTCCCCGGGAAACCGGTCAGCGATGACCCGGACACCCCCGGCCCCGGACCAACGGAGAATCGGACCAAGGTGCCCGCGACCCCCAGCAATGTGCCAGAGCCCAGCCGTACCGACCCGGCGCTGATCCGCAACTTCTGCATCATCGCCCACATCGACCACGGCAAGTCGACGCTCGCAGACCGGATGCTGCAGATCACCGGCGTCGTCGACCCCCGGCAGATGCGTGCCCAGTACCTCGACCGCATGGACATCGAGCGTGAGCGCGGCATCACCATCAAGTCGCAGGCGGTCCGCCTTCCGTGGGCGCCGAAGACCGGTCCGAACGCCGGGACGACGCACATCCTCAACATGATCGACACCCCCGGCCACGTGGACTTCACGTACGAGGTGTCCCGCTCCCTCGCCGCGTGCGAGGGCACCATCCTGGTGGTCGACGCGGCCCAGGGCATCGAGGCGCAGACCCTCGCCAACCTGTACCTGGCGCTGGAGAACGACCTCACGATCGTCCCGGTCCTCAACAAGATCGACCTGCCGGCCGCCCAGCCGGAGAAGTACGCGGCCGAGATCGCCCACATCATCGGCTGCGACCCCTCCGACGTGCTCCAGGTCAGCGCCAAGACCGGCCTGGGCGTCGAGGACCTGCTGGACCACATCGTCAACACCGTCCCGGCCCCGGTCGGCGTCAAGGACGCCCCGGCCCGCGCGATGATCTTCGACTCGGTGTACGACTCCTACCGCGGCGTGGTCACCTACGTCCGTGTGGTGGACGGGCAGCTCACCAAGCGCGAGCGGATCTCGATGATGTCCACCGGCGCGACCCACGAGCTGCTGGAGATCGGCGTCATCTCGCCCGAGCCGAAGGTCGCCGACGGCCTCGGCGTCGGCGAGGTGGGCTACATCATCACCGGTGTGAAGGACGTCCGGCAGTCCAAGGTCGGTGACACGATCACCTCGATGCACAAGGGCGCCACCGAGGCGCTGGGCGGCTACAAGGACCCGCGCCCGATGGTGTTCTCCGGCCTCTACCCGCTGGACGGCTCGGACTACCCGCTGCTGCGCGACGCCCTCGACAAGCTGCGGCTCAACGACGCCGCGCTGGTGTACGAGCCGGAGACCTCGGTCGCGCTCGGCTTCGGCTACCGCTGCGGCTTCCTCGGCCTGCTGCACCTGGAGATCATCCGGGAGCGCCTGGAGCGCGAGTTCAACCTCGACCTGATCTCCACCGCCCCGAACGTGGTCTACCGGGTGGTCATGGAGGACGGCACCGAGCACACCGTCACCAACCCGAGCGAGTTCCCGACCGGCAAGATCGCCGAGGTGTTCGAGCCGGTGGTGCGCGGCACCATCCTCGCGCCCAACGAGTTCGTCGGCGCGATCATGGAGCTCTGCCAGTCCCGCCGCGGCAACCTCCAGGGCATGGACTACCTGTCCGAGGACCGGGTCGAGCTGCGCTACACCCTGCCGCTCGCGGAGATCGTCTTCGACTTCTTCGACCAGCTGAAGTCCAAGACCCGCGGCTACGCCTCGCTGGACTACGAGCCCATCGGCGAGCAGTCCGCCCAGCTGGTGAAGGTCGACATCCTGCTGCACGGCGACGCGGTGGACGCCTTCTCCGCGATCGTCCACAAGGACAAGGCCTACGGCTACGGCGTGATGATGGCGGGCAAGCTCCAGAAGCTCATCCCCCGCCAGCAGTTCGAGGTGCCGATCCAGGCGGCCATCGGCTCCCGGGTGATCGCCCGTGAGACGGTCCGCGCGATCCGCAAGGACGTCCTCGCCAAGTGCTACGGCGGTGACATCTCCCGTAAGCGGAAGCTGCTGGAGAAGCAGAAGGAAGGCAAGAAGCGGATGAAGATGGTCGGCCGCGTGGAGGTCCCGCAGGAGGCCTTCATCGCCGCGCTGTCCACCGACGCCGAGGCGCCGAAGGAGAAGAAGTAACGGCGGCAGGCGTTCGGACACGCGGGAAGGGCCCGGGCATCAGCCCGGGCCCTTCCCGCGTTCTCCGACGGTCTTCGGGGGAGCGTCAGTCCACCTCGGCCACGGCCTCGGCGAACTGCGCCTGGTAGAGCCGGGCGTAGGCGCCGTCGGCGGCGATCAGGTGGTCGTGCGAGCCCTGCTCGACGATCGAGCCGTTCTCCATCACCAGGATCACGTCGGCGTCCCGGATGGTGGAGAGCCGGTGGGCGATCACGAAGCTGGTGCGGCCGGTGCGCAGCCGGGCCATGGCCCGCTGGATCAGCACCTCGGTGCGGGTGTCGACGGAGCTGGTCGCCTCGTCCAGGACCAGGATGGACGGCTGGGCGAGGAACGCCCGGGCGATGGTGATCAGCTGCTTCTCGCCGGCGCTGACGTTGGTGCCCTCGTCGTCGATGACGGTGTCGTAGCCGTCCGGCAGGGTGCGCACGAAGCGGTCGACGTGGGCGGCCCTGGCGGCCTCGACGACCTGGTCGCGGGTGGCCGACTCGGCGCCGTAGGCGATGTTGTCGGCGATGCTGCCGCCGAACAGCCAGGTGTCCTGGAGCACCATGCCGATGCCGGAGCGCAGTTCCTCGCGGGACATCGCGGCGATGTCCACGCCGTCGAGGGTGATCCGTCCGGAGCTGACCTCGTAGAACCGCATCAGCAGGTTGACCAGGGTGGTCTTGCCGGCGCCGGTGGGGCCGACGATGGCGACGGTCTGGCCGGGCTCGACCTTGAGCGAGAGGTCGTCGATGAGCGGCTTCTCGGGGTCGTAGCGGAAGGACACGTCCTGGAAGGCGACCCGGCCGCGCACCACGTCGGGCCGTTCCGGCATGGCCGGTTCGGCGCTCTGCTCGGGGGCGTCCAGCAGCTCGAAGACGCGCTCGGCGGAGGCGACGCCGGACTGCACCAGGTTGGCCATGCTGGCGACCTGGGTGAGCGGCTGGCTGAACTGCCGCGAGTACTGGATGAACGCCTGGACGTCACCGATGGACAGCGCGCCGCCGGCGACCCGCAGACCGCCGACGACGGCGACCAGCACGTACTGGAGGTTGCCGATCAGCATCATCGCGGGCTGGATGATGCCGGAGATGAACTGGGCCTTGAAGCTGGCGTGGTAGAGCGCCTCGTTGTGCTCGCGGAAGGTCTCCGCGGACTCGTGCTGGCGCCCGAACACCTTGACCAGGGTGTGGCCGGTGTACATCTCCTCGATGTGGGCGTTCAGTTGGCCGGTGGACTTCCACTGCTGGACGAACTGCGGCTGGGCCCGCTTGCCGACCCTGGTGGCGACGACGACCGAGACGGGCACCGAGACCAGGGCGATCACGGCGAGCAGCGGGGAGATCCAGAACATCATCGCGAGCACGCCGACCACGGTGAGCAGCGAGTTGACGACCTGTCCCATGGTCTGCTGCATGGACTGGCCGATGTTGTCGATGTCGTTGGTGACCCGGCTGAGCACCTCGCCGCGCGGCTGCTTGTCGAAGTAGCTGAGCGGCAGCCGGGCGAGCTTGGCCTCGACGTCCTGGCGCAGCCGGTAGCTCGCGGCCTGGATGGCCCGGGTGGCGAGCCGGCCCTGGAAGATGCCGAAGACGGCGGAGGCGAGGTAGATGCCGAGCACCCAGAGCAGGACGGTGCCGATGGCGCCGAAGTCCATGCCCTGGCCGGGGGTGAAGTGGACGGCGGAGAGCAGGTCGGCGACGCCGCCCTCGCCGTGGGCGCGCAGCCCGTCGATGACCTGGTCCTTGGACATGCCGGTCTGGAAGCGGGCGCCGACGACACCGGCGAAGATCAGGTCGGTGGCGTCGCCGAGGATCTTGGGGCCGATGACGGCGCAGCCGATGCCGAGCACGCCGAGGACCAGGACGCCGATCAGGGTGTTGCGTTCGGGGCGCAGCAGGCCGAGGACGCGCTTGCCGGAGCCCTTGAAGTCCATGGACTTCTCGGTGCCCTGGCCGCCCATGAAGCGGCCGGGGCCGGCCGGGCCGCGGCGGGCGGCGGCGGCCTGGGAGTCGCTGGGCAGTTCGGCGTCCTTGGCGGCGTCCTTCGGGGCGCCGTTCGCCGGGGCGCCGTCCACCGGGGCGTCCCCGGGAGCGGTGCCTCTCGGGGCGGGCCCCTTGGTCAGGTCGGGCTTGTTGCCGGGCGTGGTCACGCCGCCTCCTGCTCGGTGAGCTGGGAGAGCACGATCTCCCGGTACGTCGGGTTGTCGGCCATCAGCTCGTGGTGGGTCCCACTGCCGACGACGGCGCCCTCGTCGAGGACGATGATCCGGTCGGCGTCGCGGATGGTGGACACCCGCTGGGCGACGATCAGGACGGTGGCGTCGGAGGTCTCGCGGGCGAGGGCCTTGCGGAGCCGGGCGTCGGTGGCGTAGTCGAGCGCGGAGAAGGAGTCGTCGAAGAGGTAGACGGAGGGCCGGCGGACCAGGGTCCGGGCGATGGCCAGGCGTTGGCGCTGGCCGCCGGAGACGTTGCCGCCGCCCTGGGCGATGGGGGCGTCCAGGCCTTCGGGCAGCTTCTCGACGAACTCCTTGGCCTGGGCGATCTCCAGGGCGTGCCAGAGCTCCTCGTCGGTGGCGTCGGGCCGGCCGTAGCGGAGGTTGCTGGCGACGGTGCCGGAGAAGAGGTAGGGCTTCTGCGGGACGATGCCGACGCTCTCGGCGATCGCGGCGGGGGCGAGTTCGCGGACGTCGACGCCGTCGAGCAGGACCCGGCCGGAGGTGACGTCGAAGAGCCGGGGGACGAGGCCGAGCAGGGTGGACTTGCCGCTGCCGGTGGAGCCGATGATGGCGGTGGTCTGGCCGGGGCCGGCGGTGAGGTCGATGCCGCGCAGCACCGAGGCCTCGGCGCCGGGGTAGCGGAAGTCGACGCCGCGCAGTTCCAGGGTGCCGCGGTGCGGGACCTCGGTGACGGGGGCGGCGGGCGGGACGACGCTGCTGTCGGTGCCGAGGACCTCCTGGATGCGCTCGGCGCAGACCTCGGCGCGCGGCACCATCATGAACATGAAGGTGGCCATCATGACGCTCATCAGGATCTGCATCAGGTAGGAGAGGAACGCGGTGAGCGCGCCGATCTGCATGGCGCCGCTGTCGATGCGGTGGGCGCCGAACCAGAGCACGGCGACGCTGGAGACGTTCACCACCAGCATGACGGCGGGGAACATGATGGACATCAGCCGGCCGACCTGGCGGGAGACCTGGGTGAGGTCCTCGTTGGCGTCGGCGAAGCGGGCCTGCTCCTGGTCGTCCTTGACGAAGGCGCGGATGACCCGGATGCCGGTGATCTGCTCGCGCAGGACCCGGTTCACGGTGTCGATCCGTACCTGCATGCTGCGGAACCTGGGGCGCAGCGCGCGGACCAGCAGGACCACGACGACGCCGAGCACGGGGATGACGGCGAGCAGCAGGCCGGACAGCGGGACGTCCTGGTTGAGCGCCATGATGATGCCGCCGACGCACATGATCGGCGCGGCGACCATGAGCGTGAAGCTCATCAGGGCGAGCATCTGGACCTGCTGGACGTCGTTGGTGGTGCGGGTGATCAGCGAGGGGGCGCCGAACTGGCCGACCTCGCGGGCGGAGAAGCTCTGCACCCGGTCGAAGACGGCGGCGCGGACGTCCCGGCCGAAGGCCATCGCGGTGCGGGCGCCGTAGTAGACCGCGCCGATGGAGCAGAGGGCCTGGAGGACGGTGACCGCGATCATCACCCCGCCGACGCGCAGGATGTAGCCGGTGTCGCCCTTGACCACGCCGTCGTCGATGATGTCGGCGTTGAGCGTCGGCAGGTAGAGCGCCGCGAGGGTGGACACCAGCTGGAGCAGCACCAGCAGGGTGATCGGTCGGGAGTACGGGCGCAGGTACGCCCTCAGCAGTCTGATCAGCACTAGCACACTCTTGTCGTCGCCGGTCGGGTTCGCACCCCAATTCTCGGTGTTCTGTAGCGTCGTACAGGTCATTCGGCGTCCGGGAGCCGGAGGTTTGCCGGGCCTTTGCCGAACGGCGGGGTGCGGCACCGGTCGCGCGGGGCCGTGCCGTCGGGCGCCGCCCCCTTACGGAATGACCGGGTTCCCCCTAGGCTGCTGATTGCCCCTTTGTTACTGACCGGTACCGCTCAGGTGAACCGGGGGCCCGGCGACCGCCCCCACGGACGCCGCGACAATCCCTCAGACGGCCACCCGCCACCGGAGGTCCTCGTTGAGTTCCGCGCAGTCCCTGATCGACTCCGGCAGGCCCGACCTCGTCGCCGGGCGCCCCGCCTCCGTCGCCCACCTGTTCCTGGAGCGGGTCGCCCTGACCCCGAACGCCGAGGCCTACCGCTACCCCTCGCCGGTGGACGAGCAGGCCGCCGACGGCGCGCCCGGCGCCGAGCAGTGGCGCTCGCTCACCTGGGCGCAGACCGCGGTCCGGGTCAAGGCGGTGGCCGCCGGCCTGATGGCGCTCGGCATCCGGCCCGAGGACCGGGTGGCCCTGGCCTCCTCGACCCGCCTGGAGTGGATCGTCGCCGACCTCGGCGCCATGTGCGCGGGCGCCGCGATCACCACCGTCTACCCCAGCACCAACGCGGACGAGACCGCGTTCATCCTCTCCGACTCCGGCTCCCGGGCGCTGTTCGCCGAGAACGAGGCCCAACTGGCGAAGGCCGTCGGGCAGCTCGACCAGCTGCCCGAACTGCGCACCGTGATCCTCTTCGACGCGCCCGCCGAGGCCCCCGAGACCGGCGGCCTGGACCTGCTCACCCTCGCCGAGCTGGAGGAGCGCGGCACCCGGTACCTGGCGGAGCACCCGGACGCGGTGGAGAAGGCCGTCGACGGGCTCGGCAAGGAGCAGCTGGCCACCCTCATCTACACCTCCGGCACCACCGGCCGCCCCAAGGGCGTGCGCCTGGTGCACGACTGCTGGGCGTACGAGGGCCGGGCGCAGGAGGCCAGCGGCCTGCTGGGCCCCGACGACGTGCAGTTCATGTGGCTGCCGCTGTCCCACGTGTTCGGCAAGACGCTGATCTCCGGGCAGATCGCCACCGGGCACGTGATGGCGGTGGACGGCCGGGTGGACCGGATCATCCACAACCTGCCGGCGATCCGGCCGACCATCATGGCCTCCGCGCCGCGCATCTTCGAGAAGGTCTACAACGGCATCGCGGGCCGGGCCCGGGCCGAGGGCGGCGCCAAGTACAAGATCTTCCTGTGGGCGGCCAAGGTCGCCCGCGAGCACGCCCGGGCGGTCCAGCAGAGCCGCATCGCCACCGGCACCGAGAGCGCCCCGCTCGGCCTGCGGGTGCAGCACGCGCTGGCCGACAAGCTGGTGTACGCGAAGATCCGGGCGGCCTTCGGCGGCCGGCTGCGCGGCGCGGTCTCCGGCAGCGCCGCGCTCGCCCCGGAGATCGGCTACTTCTTCATCGGCGCCGGGGTGCCGATCCTGGAGGGCTACGGCCTGAGCGAGACCAGCGCCGGCTCCTGCGTCAACCGGGCCGAGGACGTGCGGATCGGCACCGTGGGCCGCCCGCTGCCCGGCACCGAGGTGCGGATCGCCGAGGACGGCGAGATCCTGCTGCGCGGCCCCGGCGTCATGCGCGGCTACCACAACCTGCCGGAGAAGACCGCCGAGGTGCTGGAGCCGGACGGCTGGTTCCACACCGAGGACATCGGCGAGCTCAGCCCGGACGGCTTCCTGCGGATCACCGACCGCAAGAAGGACCTGTTCAAGACCTCCGGCGGCAAGTACGTGGCGCCCAGCGAGGTCGAGGGCAAGTTCAAGGCGGTCTGCCCGTTCGTCAGCAACATCCTGGTGATCGGCAACGGCCGCAACTACTGCACCGCGCTGATCGGCCTGGACGAGGCCGTCCTGCTGCCGTGGGCCGCCGAGCACGGCCTGGCCGGGAAGTCCTACGCCGAGCTGGCCGTCGAGCCGGCCGTCCACGAGCTGATCGAGGGCTTCGTCAAGCGGGTCAACGGCGACCTCCAGCGCTGGCAGACGATCAAGAAGTTCCACCTGCTGCCGCGCGACCTCGACATCGAGCACGGCGAGCTCACCCCGAGCCTGAAGATCAAGCGCCCGGTGGTCGAGCGGACCTACGCCGACGCGGTCACCGCCATGTACGCGGGCGCCAACGAGGCCTGACCGGCCCCGCCCCCGTACGGCCCGCCGGGTTCGGTCGGGCCGTACGGGACAATGGGCTCATGCCCTCCGCACTCCCCGACGGCGATCCGGTGCCGTCCGACGGTTCCCTGCCCGCACACGCCCTCGACGGGCTGGGCGACCGGCCGTTCGGCTTCTACCTGCACGTGCCGTACTGCGCCAGCCGCTGCGGCTACTGCGACTTCAACACCTACACCGCCACCGAGCTGCGCTCCTCCGGGGCCGTCGCCTCGCAGGAGACCTACGCGGACAACGTGGTCGCCGAGATCCGCCACGCCCGGAAGGTGCTGGGCTCCGCCGACCTGCCGGTGCACACCGTCTTCCTGGGCGGCGGCACCCCGACCCTGCTGCCCGCCCGCGACCTGGTCAAGATGCTCGCCGCGATCCGCGAGGAGTTCGGGCTCGCCGACGGCGCCGAGGTCACCACCGAGGCCAACCCGGAGTCCGTCGACCCGGCGTACCTGGCCGAACTGCGCGAGGGCGGCTACAACCGGCTCTCCTTCGGCATGCAGAGCGCCCGCCCGCACGTCCTGAAGCTGCTCGACCGCCACCACACCCCGGGCCGCCCCGAGGCCTGCGTGGCCGAGGCCCGAGCGGCCGGCTTCGAACACGTCAACCTCGACCTCATCTACGGCACCCCGGGCGAGTCCGACGACGACTGGCGGGCCTCCCTGGACGCCGCCATCGGCGCCGGGCCCGACCACGTCTCCGCGTACTCGCTGATCGTCGAGGAGGGCACCCGGCTCGCCGCCCGCGTCAAGCGCGGCGAACTGCCGATGATCGACGACGACGTGCACGCCGACCGCTACCTGATCGCCGAGGAGGCGCTCGCCGCCGCCGGCTACTCCTGGTACGAGGTCTCCAACTGGGCCACCACCCCCGAGGGCCGCTGCCGCCACAACGAGCTCTACTGGACCGGCGGCGACTGGTGGGGCGCCGGCCCCGGCGCCCACAGCCACGTCGGCGGCGTCCGCTGGTGGAACGCCAAGCACCCCGCCGCCTACGCCCAAGCCCTCGCCGAGCACCGCACCCCGGCCCTGGCCCGCGAGGTGCTGGCCGACGAGGACCGCCGCGTCGAACGCATCCTGCTGGAGCTCCGCCTGGTCGACGGCATCCCCCTCGACCTCCTCACCGACACCGGCCGCGAGGCCGCCGACCGCCACCTCGCCGACGGCCTCCTCGCCCCCGGCCCCTACGCCCGGGGCCGCGCCACCCTCACCCTCCAGGGCCGCCTCCTGGCCGACGCCGTCGTACGTGACCTGGTGGACTGACCGAGGGCTTACCGTGTGCGCATGACTACGCGTAGTGCGCGAATGCGGAGGGTCCTGGAGGATCTCGAACTCCCTGAGGGCGTGCGTGCCGAGATCATCCTCGGGGAGGTCGTGCTGACTCTGAGCTCCGACCTGACGACCAACCTCATCGTCGCGTCCCTCATCGACCAGATCCCACGCGAGGCATGGGACTGCTGGACCAGGCGAGACGTCTCCTGCTGGGGAGACGACAGCAGGCTCCAGCCGGACCTCGTGGTGTTCGAGAGGGCGCTCTCCGAAGCCGGTTCGCCGACGATCGTGGTCGAAGTGGTCTCAGGGATCAGCTTGTTCAGGGACCACCACACGAAGCGGGGGCTGTACGCCGGCGCTGGGATTCCGGCCTACCTGGTCGTCGATCCGGTCCGAGCCGTCTGCGTGCTGATGACCGAGCCGAGTCGGGCGACCCTCACCGGAGTGCCCGACTACCTCTCCGAGCGGACCAGCCTCTTCGGCGAGGCCGTTCCTGTGGATCCGATGGGTGTGAGTCTGGTGACTGCCGACTTTCCCCGCCGTCACTCCGGCAGGGCCGTGAAGTCGATCAGTTCCTCGACCCGGCCCAGGAGTTCGGGCTCCAGGTCCTTGTAGGAGTCGACCTTCGAGAGGATGTGCTTCCAGGCCGCGGGGGTGTCCACCGGCCAGCCGAGGCGGCGGCAGGTGCCCTCCTTCCAGTCCTCGCCCCGAGGGACGGCGGGCCAGGCGGGGATGCCGACGGAGGAGGGCTTCACGGCCTGCCAGATGTCGATGTAGGGGTGGCCGACGACCAGTACCGAGTCGCCGGTGACCCGGGCGGCGATGCGGTGCTCCTTCGTGCCCGGGAGCAGGTGGTCGACCAGGACGCCGAGGCGGCGGCCGGGGCCGGGGGCGAAGTCGGCGACGATCGCGGGCAGGTCGTCGATGCCGCGCAGGTACTCGACGACCACGCCCTCGATCCGCAGGTCGTCGCCCCAGACCCGTTCGACCAGCTCCGCGTCGTGCCGGCCCTCGACGTAGATGCGGGACTCGCGGGCGACCCGGGCGCGGGCGCCGGGGACGGCGACGGAGCCGGAGGCGGTGCGGCCCGGGGTGCGGGCGGGGGCCGGGCCGGCCGGGCGGACCAGGGTGACGACCCTTCCCTCCAGCAGGAAGCCGCGCGGCACCAGGGGGAACACCCGGTGCTTGCCGAACCGGTCCTCCAGGGTGACGGTGAAGCCCTCGGCGGTCTTCTCGCAGCGCACCACGGCCCCGCAGTAGCCGGTCGCCGCCTCCTCGACCACCAGGTCCCGCTCGGCGGGCACCTCCGGGGCGGGCTGCTGCTTCTTCCACGGCGGGGTCAGGTCGGGTCCGTACTGGCGGCTGCGCATACGGGTGATCATAGGGAGGGCGGACGGCGCGTCAGAGGCCCGGCGCGCCCCAGACCGGGAACCAGCGGCTCAGGTCCTTCTCCAGCCGCAGGTCGTTCCCCAGCATCGCGTTGACCTGCAGTTCCAGCGGACTGTCGCGCCGCTCCCCGCCGCCGGGCATCGGGGCGAAGGGGTAGAACGTCCCCCGCTTGTAGAGGTAGACGAGGGCCAGCGACCGCCCGTCCGGGTCGCGGAAGCCGACCAGCGAGCAGAGCAGCTGCGGCCCGAAGCCGTTCGCCTCCAGTTCGCTGTTGACCGCGTGCAGGTCGTTGACCAGTTCGGGCAGTTCCTCGGGGCGGTGCCGGGCGAGCAGCCAGGAGTAGCCGTAGCCGTCCTTGGAGGCCTCCACGGGGACGCCGCCGCGCTCGGTGTCGGCGTCCAGCAGCGCCCGGACCTGCTGCTGGACCTGGACGAAGGCCGCGCCCTCGACGGCCGCGAAGCAGACCGAGCCGAGCCCGGTGGGGGTGAAGCCGGCCCCGGCCTCCAGGGTGAGCGCGGCGGACGGCACGCCGAACAGCTGGTCGAGGTCGGGCTTGACGGGCTTGGTGCGGCCGAACAGGGCGTCCAGGATTCCCACGGCGGTCCTCTCGGGTCGAAAACTGAGGCTCAGCGGCCGAGCTGCTCGGAGATCTTCGCCAGCTGCTCCAGCCGCTTCTCCAGGCTCGGGTGGGTGGAGAACAGCTGTGAGGCGGCCTCCCGGGCGCTCAGCGCGGGGGCGAAGTAGAAGGCGTTGTACGGCTGGGCCTGGCGCAGGTCCTTGCTGGGGATGGCCGCGATCTGCCCGGTCACCTTGGTGAGCGCCGAGGCGAGGGCGCTGGGGTGTCCGGTGAGCTGGGCGGCGGCCCGGTCGGCGGCGAGTTCGCGGTAGCGGGACAGCAGCCGGGTGAGCAGGAAGCTGATCGCGTAGACGACGACCGACACCAGCGGGATGATCAGCGCCAGGACGGCCGCGTTCTGGTCGTTGTTGTTGCGCCCGCCGCCCATGAACCCGCCGTACATCGCGATCCGGGTCATCGCCCCGGCGAGGACGCCGAGGAAGCCGGCGATCGTCATCACCGCGACGTCCCGGTGGGCGACGTGCGACAGCTCGTGGGCGAGGACGCCCTCCAGTTCCTCGGGCTCCAGCCGGCGCAGCAGCCCGGTGGTCACGCAGACCACCGCGTTCTGCGGGTTGCGGCCGGTGGCGAAGGCGTTCGGCATGTCGTTGTCGGCGACCGCCACGCGGGGTTTGGGCATGTCGGCCAGGGCGCAGAGCCGGTCGATGGTGCCGTGCAGCTGGGGGAACTGCTCCGGGGACACCTGGCGGGCGCCCATCGCCCGTTCGGTGATCTTGTCGCTGAACCAGAACTGGGCCACGAACAGCCCGCCGGAGATCAGGACGATCAGTGGCCAGGCGCCGCGCAGCAGCGCGATCAGCAGGCCGGTGAAACCGACGTACAGCAGCCCGATCACGAACATCGTCGCGACCATGCGGCCGGTCAGGCCGCGGTCCGGCGCGAAACGGGTGTGCTGGCCCGAGCTCGACATCGCTTGCTCCTCCATTCGCCGTCGCTTTCGATGCTGCCACCCGGACGGCCTCCCGGCACCACCCCGGCGCCGGGAGGATCGAACCGCCGGGGCCCCGCGGGCCGTGAGCGGAACTGCGGGGAGGATCACCCCGGTCCGGCCGTTCCTGCCGTAGGACCCGGGCCTTACACTGGCAGGTACGGTTTTGGCACTCGCGTGTTCAGAGTGCCAGGGCAAGGGTCTTCGGAGCGGCCCGCAGCAGCAAGGGACACAGTCGGACAACGTGCGAAGACGGAGGTGCGTGCCCCATGGCCGGTGAGGTCCGCCAGCTGGACGAACGCAAGCTCGCCGTGCTCCGCGCGATCGTGCAGGACTACGTGGGCACCGAGGAGCCGGTCGGCTCCAAGGCCCTGGTGGAACGGCACAACCTCGGGGTCTCGCCGGCGACCGTCCGCAACGACATGGCGGCGCTGGAGGAGGAGGGCTACATCCACCAGCCGCACACCAGCGCCGGCCGCATCCCGACCGACAAGGGGTACCGCCTCTTCGTCGACAAGCTCGCCGAGATCAAGCCGATGAGCGCCCCCGAGCGCCGGGCCATCCGGCACTTCCTGGACGGCGCGGTCGACCTGGACGACGTGGTCGCGCGCACCGTGCGGCTGCTCGCCCAGCTGACCCGGCAGGTCGCGGTGGTGCAGTACCCCTCGCTGACGCGCTCCACCGTCCGGCACATCGAGCTGGTGGCGCTGGCCCCGGCCAAGGTGATGCTGGTGCTGATCACCAACACCGGCCGGGTCGAGCAGCGGATGGTCGACTGCCCGGGCCCGGTCGGCGAGACGGTGCTGGCGGACCTGCGGGCCCGGATCAACGCGAGGGCCGCCGGCCGGCGCCTCCCGGAGGTCCCGGGGCTGCTGGAGGAGCTGCCGGCGCAGTTCGAACCGGCCGAGCGGCCGACCGTCAGCACGGTCCTGGCGACCCTGTTCGAGACGCTCGCCGAGCAGAACGAGGAGCGGATCATGCTGGCCGGCACGGCCAACCTGACCCGCTTCGGGCACGACTTCCCGCTCAGCATCCAGCCGGTGCTGGAGGCCCTGGAGGAGCAGGTCGTCCTGCTCCGCCTCCTGGGTGAGACCGCGGACGCCGCGATGACGGTCCGGATCGGGCGGGAGAACACCTACGAGGGGCTGACTTCCACGTCCATCGTCTCGGTCGGCTACGGTTCGGGCGACGAGAGCGTGGCGAAACTGGGTGTGATCGGTCCGACCCGGATGGACTACCCGGGCACAATGGGGGCGGTGCGAGCGGTGGCGCGGTACGTGGGCCAGATCCTGGCCGAGTCCTAGCAAAGGCCGCCGTCGGAAATCCGACGGCGGTGACCAGTCGCAGCACTACTACAGGCGGAACAAGCGGAGCATTTGGTGGCCACGGACTACTACGCGGTACTCGGCGTCCGACGGGATGCGGGGCAGGACGAGATCAAGAAGGCGTTCCGGCGCCTGGCGCGCGAACTGCACCCGGACGTCAACCCGGACCCGAAGACGCAGGAGCGGTTCAAGGAGATCAACGCCGCTTACGAGGTGCTCTCCGATCCGCAGAAGCGCCAGGTCTACGACCTCGGCGGGGACCCGCTGTCCCCGGGCGGCGGCGCGGGCGGCTTCGGCGCCGGCGCGGCGGGCTTCGGCTTCTCCGACATCATGGACGCCTTCTTCGGCGCCGCGGCCGGCCAGCGCGGCCCGCGCTCGCGCACCCGCCGGGGCCAGGACGCCATGATCCGGCTGGAGATCACCCTGGAGGAGGCCGCTTTCGGCACCACCAAGGAGCTCCAGGTCGACACCGCCGTCACCTGCACCACGTGCAGCGGCGAGGGCGCGGCCCCCGGCACCTCGGCGCAGACCTGTGACATGTGCCGCGGCAAGGGCGAGGTCTCCCAGGTCACCCGGTCCTTCCTGGGCCAGGTCATGACCTCCCGCCCCTGCCCGCAGTGCCAGGGCTTCGGCACCGTCGTGCCGACCCCGTGCCCGGAGTGCGCCGGCGACGGCCGGGTGCGCGCCCGCCGCACGCTGACCGTCAAGATCCCGGCCGGTGTCGACAACGGCACCCGGATCCAGCTGGCCGGCGAGGGCGAGGTCGGCCCCGGCGGCGGCCCGGCCGGCGACCTGTACGTCGAGATCGCCGAGACCACCCACACGATCTTCCAGCGGCGCGGGGACGACCTGCACTGCACCGTCACCATCCCGATGACGGCGGCCGCGCTCGGCACCCAGGTGCCGCTGCAGACCCTGGACGGCCTGGAGGAGGTCGACATCCGGCCCGGCACCCAGTCCGGCCAGTCGATCCCGCTGCACGGCCGGGGCATCACCCACCTGCGCGGCGGCGGCCGGGGCGACCTGATAGTGCACGTCGAGGTGAAGACGCCCAGCAAGCTCGACCCCGAGCAGGAGGAGCTGCTGCGCCGCCTCGCGGTGCTGCGCGGCGAGGAGCGGCCGTCCGGCCAGTTCGCGCCGGGCCAGCAGGGCCTCTTCTCCCGGCTGAAGGACGCCTTCAACGGCCGGTAGCCGTCCGCGGAGGGGTGCCGGGGGCCAACGACCCCGGCACCCCTTTCGCGTGTCCGTCCCACTTCCGCACGAAAGAGGTTCCCCGTCATGACCGCGCCCGTCTTCGTCGTCGAGACCGAGCGGATCGCCGCCGCCGCGCCCGGGGCCGTGGTGCGCCTGGACGGCCCGGAGGGGCGGCACGCGGCCGCGGTGAAGCGGCTGGAGCCGGGCGAGGCGGTGACCCTGGCCGACGGGCTGGGGCTCGGCGTGGACGGCACGGTCGCCGAGGTGCTCGGCAAGGACGCGATCGACGTGCGGGTCGCCGCCGTGCGCCGCGAGCCGGAGCCCGCGCCGCGGATCGTCGTCGTCCAGGCGCTGCCCAAGGGCGACCGCGGCGAGCTGGCCGTGGAGACCATGACCGAGGTCGGCGTGGACGTGGTGATCCCGTGGGCCGCCTCGCGCTGCATCACCCAGTGGAAGGGCGAGCGCGGCGCCAAGGCGCTCGCCAAGTGGCGGGCCCCCGCCCGGGAGGCGGGCAAGCAGTCCCGCCGGCTGCGCTTCCCCGAGGTCCGCGAGCCGATGACCACCAGGCAGCTGGCGCCCGTCCTGGCGGGGGCCGCGTTCGCCGCCGTGCTGCACGAGGAGGGCGCCGAACCGCTGGCGCACGCCGTGCTGCCGGAGGGCGGGGACATCGTCCTGGTGGTCGGCCCGGAGGGCGGGGTCTCCCCGGAGGAGCTGGCGGCCTTCGCCGGGGCGGGTGCCGGGCCGTACCGGCTGGGCCCCTCGGTGCTGCGCACCTCCACCGCCGGGGTGGCCGCCGGCGCGCTGCTGCTCGGGCGCACCGGCCGCTGGTCGTAGCACCCCGGGCGCACCCCCGGCAGGCCGTCGGCGCGCCCCTCGGCGCGCCCCCGTACACCCCGGCGGCGACCGCGGCACGGCCGCCCGCGGACGGCGCCGGGAGTCTGGGAAAAACGGCGCGGACGGTCCGTGTACCTGCCTAGGCTGGCCGGGTGACGGACTCCCAGAGCACCTCCCCGAACTCCTCGGCGGGCGCCTACCTTCGCCATCCCCACCTGCACGGCGACCTGCTCGCCTTCGTCGCCGAGGACGACCTCTGGCTCGCCCCGCTGGACGGCGGCCGGGCCTGGCGGCTGACGGCGGACCACCTGCCGGTCCACCACCCGAGGTTCTCCCCGGACGGGCGGCACCTCGCCTTCACCTCCACCCGGGACGGCGCCCCCGAGGTGCACGTGGTGCCGGTGGACGGCGGCCCCTCGCGCCGGCTCACCCACTGGGGCAGCCACCAGACCCGGGTGCTGGGCTGGACCGCCGACGGCCGTCCGATCGCCGCCACCGGGGCCGGCGAGGCCAGCTTGCGCCGCACCTGGGCGCACGCCGTGCCGCTGGACGGCGGCGAGCCGCAGCGGCTGCCGTACGGGCCGGTCGGCGGGCTCGCCTTCGAGCCGGGCGGCGACCGGGTGCTGCTGAGCAGCGTCAACGGCCGCGATCCGGCCTGGTGGAAGCGGTACCGGGGCGGGCGGGCCGGAAAGCTGTGGCTCGGCCGGGAGGAGTTCGCCCGGGTCCACGCGGAGCTGGACGGGCAGTTGGACTCCCCGCTGTGGGTCGGGGACCGGATCGCCTTCCTGTCCGACCACGAGGGTGTCGGCGAGCTGTGGTCCAGCCGCCCGGACGGCACCGACCTGCGCCGCCACACCGCCGACCCGGACGGCTTCTACGCCCGGGGCGCCGGCACCGACGGCACCCGGGTGGTCTTCCACCGGGCCGGCGACCTCTGGCTGCTGGACGACCTGGCGGGCGCCGAGCCGCGCCGGCTGGACGTCCGGCTGGCCGGCCCGCGGGCCGGGC
>NZ_LFVW01000020.1:0-2618 GCF_001182915.1 Kitasatospora sp. MY 5-36 | reverse complement strand
GGACCGGGCCGCGTACGCCCGTGAGAGGTCCCGGGCCAGCGGGGTGGCGGACCAGCCGTCGGCCACGATGTGGTGGACGATCAGCAGCAGCAGGTGCTCCGCCGGGCCGGTGCGCAGCAGCGTCGCGCGGACGGGGAGCCGGGTCGCGAGGTCGAAGCCGCGGCCGGCCTCGCGGGCGGCTTCCGCCGGGGCCTCGGCGGGGGGGGAGGTCTCCCGGACGGTGAGTCCGGTCCAGGCCTCGGTGCCCAGGACCTCCTGGCGGGGCTCGCCGTCGGTCTCGGGGAAGACGGTGCGCAGTACCTCGTGCCGCTCGACCAGGTCGGCCAGCGCCGCCTCCAGCGCCGTGACGTCCAGCGCCCCGGAGAGCCGGACCGCGAAGGCCATGTTGTAGGCCGCCGAGCCGGGCTCCAGCCGGTTCAGGAACCACAGCCGCCGCTGGGCGGAGGACAGCGGCAGAGCGGCCGGGCGCGGTCCGGGCCGCAGCGCGGGCCGCGCGGAGCGGTCCCGGTGGAGGCGGCCGGCCAGCCTGGCCACGGTCGGCGCCTCGAACACGTCCCGGATCGAGACGGTCGAGCCCAGTGCCGTACGGATCCGGCTGACCAGCCTGGTCGCCAGCAGCGAGTGGCCGCCGAGGTCGAAGAAGCTGTCGTCGATGCCGACCTCGGGGAGGCCGAGGACCTCGGCGAAGAGCGCGCCGAGGGCCTCCTCGACGGGGTTGCGGGGGCGGCGCGCGGCGGCGGGGGTGAAGTCGGGGGCGGGGAGGCGGTTGCGGTCGATCTTGCCGTTGGGGTTGAGCGGGAGTTCGTCGAGCACCACGACCGCGCCGGGGACCATGTACCCGGGCAGGTGGTCGGCGGTGTGGTCGCGCAGGGTGGCGGGGTCGGGGGCGGTGCCGGGGATGGGGGTGACGTAGGCGACGAGGGTGGCGCCTGCGGGGCCGTCGGTACGGGCGACGGCGACGGCGGTGCGGACGGTGGGGTGGGTGGTGAGGACGGCTTCGATCTCGCCGGGCTCGACGCGGAAGCCGCGGATCTTGACCTGGGTGTCGGCGCGGCCGAGGTAGAGGAGTCGGCCGTCGGGGGTCCAGCGGACGAGGTCTCCGGTGCGGTACATGCGCTCGCCGGGTGCGAACGGGCAGGCGAGGAAGCGGGTGGCGGTGAGGCCGGGTCGTCCGGCGTAGCCGCGGGCGAGTCCGGCACCGGCCAGGTACAGCTCGCCGGCCACACCCGGGGGCACCGGCCGCAGCCCGTCGTCCAGCACGTACGCCCGGGTGTTGCGGATCGGGCGGCCCAGCGTCACGACCCCGTCGCCCGCCAGCCCGGCCGCCGTGGACCAGATGGTGGTCTCGGTCGGCCCGTACAGGTTGGTGACGGTGTCGGCCCGGGCGGCCAGGGCGTCGGCCAGGGCGGGCGGGACCGCCTCACCGCCGATCAGGACGCGCAGGCCGCGCACCGACTCGGGGCGGTGGAGCACGAGTTCCTGCCAGAGCGCCGGGGTCGCCTGCATGATCGTGATGCCGTCGCGTTCGAGGGAGGCGGCCAGCGCGGCCGGGTCCAGGGCGACGCCCTCCGCGCCGACGACCAGGCCCGCGCCGGACAGCAGCGGCAGGTAGACCTCCAGCCCGGAGATGTCGAAGGACCAGGTGGTGACGGCCAGCAGCCGGTCGTGGGCCTCCAGCGGGAAGCGCTCCCGGGTGGACACCAGCAGGTTCAGCAGCGACCGGTGCTCGACCATGACGCCCTTGGGCCGCCCGGTGGAGCCGGAGGTGAAGAGCAGGTAGGCCAGCCGGGAGCCGTGCAGCGGGGCGGCCCGCTCGGCGTCGGTCAGCGGCCGGCCGTCGAGGGCGGCCAGCGCGGCGTCGACCTCGGGGTCGTCCAGCACGACCGTGGGCACGCCGGTGCGCGGAAGCCGTGCGGCGATGGCGAGTTCGGTCAGCAGGAGGACGGGCGCGGCGTCGTCGAGCATCAGCCGGACGCGGTCGGCCGGGAGCGCCGGGTCGACCGGCAGGTAGGCGGCGCCGCTCTTCAGGACGGCCAGCTGCGCCACCACCATCTCCGCCGTCCGGGGCAGCGACAGGGCCACCGGCCGGTCCGGGACGACCCCGCGGTCGACCAGGTGGCGGGCGAGCCGGTTGGCCCGGGCGTCGAGTTCGGCGTAGGTGAGGGCGGTGGTGTCGGTGAGGACGGCGACAGCCTCGGGGGTGCGGGCGGCCTGGGCCTCGAAGAGGGCGACGACGGTGGTGGCGGTGCCGGCGGGAGAAGCGTCGTCGGCCGCGGTGTCGTTCCACTCGGTGAGGACCTGCCGGTGCTCCTCCGGAGTGAGGACGTCCAGTCGGGACAGCGGCGTCCGCGGGTCGCGGGCGACCTGGTCGAGCAACCGGACCAGGCGGGCGGCCAGGGCCTCGGCGGTGGCCGGCTCGAACACGTCGGCGTTGTACTCCAGGGTGCCGACGAGACCGGCCGCGGAGTCGCCCGGGGAGCCGCTCGCGGAGTCGTCCTGGCGGCGGCGCTCGGTGACGGCCAGGGACAGGTCGAACTTGGCGCCGTCCGCCCCGACCGGCTGCTCCGTCGCCGTCAACCCCGGGAGGTCCAGGGACGGTTGGGTGTTGTTCTGGAGGG